>NZ_CP084220.1:0-3428 GCF_020268625.1 Salmonella sp. JXY0409-18 | reverse complement strand
AGCCAGTATACACTCCGCTAGCGCTATGTGACTGGTTCAGGGCTGCGCCCCGAAACCCGCCAAAAGCCTGACGCGCCTGCGGCTTGTCCAACCCCGCGCCGACCGGGAAAGGGTTTCCCGCCCGTCACGGCGTTATCAGGAGACTGGTTTGTCCGAGAAACGGAACAAGATACTCACCATGTGGGTGACGGAGGATGAGTACCGGCTACTGCTGGAACGCTGCGGGGGTACACAGCTTTCTGCATGGGTGCGCCCGTCTGCTATGTCTGTTCCTCCTAGTTTTGGTGGGTGCTTATATCTCTGCTCAATGGCATAACATGTCACTATTAACCGCGATGCTAAAGCGGGCTGTTTTTCACAGTATTACCGGCTCCCGTGCCGGTTTTTTTTCTTACCGGAAGGGACTTCGTGTTTATTGATGTTCTGATTTTCGGAGGGTGTACTGATCGCCTTGCAAGGGACACGATGAGGATTGTAGCCCGCGAGGAAGGAAAGACTTACGACGAGGTACTTTCTGACATCAGGGAAGGTGGGGCAGATGAGCTGACCCAGATACATTTCTGGCGTGTCGTTAGTGCATTATATCCCGGGGCATTTAACCGTATTGATTACCTCTCTGAGTCTCGGAAATACCGTCTCTGGTTATCCTGATTTTTAATCTCGTCACTGCTTGCTTACAGTTCCAGTCTGTATTGTCTGCATTTTTCTTTCATACTGAGTGCCTCACGACCCGTAATAAATTCCGTGTCCGTTCATCCTTGAGCGACGACTGGAGGATGAAGATCTCTCAAAAGATGATGTGGATGCCATGATGCAGGCGACGGAAAGGCTAAGCCGTTATGTCTGATTCCAGTCGGGCGCTGAGCTTCCGGTAAAGCGCTTCGGCCTGCTCATGCAGCTGTTCGCAGTCTGTCGCTTCGTCATCGAAGTCGAGCAGGTCAATTCTTTCCAGCAGGAGGAGTGTCTGGGCGCGGATAAATTTAGCTATGTTGAGAACGGCGGATTCCTGGCGGTTCATGTGTGTTTTCCTGTGTCTTGTGATGATTTTGATGTGAAAACAGGATGCCGTCATTCTGGTGCATAGTCATGCATGGCGTTAAAATTTACCTGGCACGTTTCTGGCGGCTTTTCGGGTGGTTTGTTACCTGTTTTACCGTACCGCCGTCAGAAACGCCCTGAGGGCGCCTGAGGCGGTGCGGGCAACGGATGTTATGGTAAATCCGGTGGCTTTGACGTGCCTGCCGTTGTGTACCGTCGTGAGTGAAAATAATTATATTGTTCGAAGAACAGCGCTTTTTGGCCGGAGAAAAGCAGTTCTGCAAACGATGGTATATCGATATGAGTTCTTTTGGCATTAATCCAGGCAAGACGCCGGGCAATAAGCGTAATATTCCGGGTGTTACTTATTTCCATTTCTGTCAACAGCATCCCCCCCACGCCGGAGAATAAAAAAGCCGCCTGTTCCAGCGGCAAGCCCTACATCAAGGGAAACTACGTCTTACGATTCGTTTTGAACCGGGACGCTTTGTTGCTGCGAATCACTAACCAGATAATCCACGTTTTGTGAGTGGGTTTAGGTTAAGGCTTCAATAGAACAATAATAACGTTAAGTGATTAGGGCAACCTGTGATTGCTAAAATGATGAAGTCTTCACATCATTTCGGTGAAGGCGATATGTGTTACACCACGTATTGAGAGACCTGCATGCCCTTTACAGGTGAACGGGAACGGGAATAGAGCGGCGATTTAGCCAGAGATGGGTTTCATAACACTGTAATTCATATCACAATTATTATAACTGGCGGTATTTTTTTAACCTTTGCAATTCGTTTTATCTGATGTTTATGATAATTTTCAAAAAGTTGGCCCCCTGACATCACCGGGAGCCAAAAAAAATACACCAGTTATTATTGTGGCTATATTATTTCATGAGTAAACAAATATGTCAGGCGTATATTTGTTTACTCAAATTGCTTGTTTTTTAGTCATCGTGATGGGTAATGACTCCAACTTACTGATAGTGTTTTATGTTCAGATAATGCCCGATGACCTTGTCATGCAGCTCCACCGATTTTGAGAACGACAGTGACTTCCGTCCCAGCCTTGCCAGATGTTGTCTCAGATTCAGGTTATGTCGCTCAATGCGCTGCGTATATCGCTTGCTGATAACGTGCAGCTTTCCCTTCAGGCGTGATTCATACAGCGGCCAGCCATCCGTCATCCATACCACGACCTCAAAGGCCGACAGCAGGCTCAGAAGACGCTCCAGTGTGGCCAGAGTGCGTTCACCGAAGACGTGCGCCACAACCGTCCTCCGTATCCTGTCATACGCGTAAAACAGCCAGCGCTGACGTGATTTAGCACCGACGTAGCCCCACTGTTCGTCCATTTCAGCGCAGACAATCACATCACTGCCCGGTTGTATGCGCGAGGTTACCGACTGCGGCCTGAGTTTTTTAAGTGACGTAAAACCGTGTTGAGGCCAACGCCCATAATGCGTGCACTGGCGCGACATCCGACGCCATTCATGGCCATATCAATGATTTTCTGGTGCGTACCGGGCTGAGAGGCGGTGTAAGTGAACTGTAGTTGCCATGTTTTACGGCAATGAGAGCAGAGATAGCGCTGATGTCCGGCAGTGCTTTTGCCGTTACGCACCACGCCTTCAGTAGCGGAGCAGGAAGGACATCTGATGGAAATGGAAGCCACGCAAGCACCTTAAAATCACCATCATACACTAAATCAGTAAGTTGGCAGCATTACCCGGATTTGAGAGTCGCAAACCCATATTAGGGCAAAGAAAGCCTAATGCCCCCGTGGTGGGTACACCAGAAAACGGGGAGCGAAGCGACCAGCATCAGGCCGTTCGTATGCTGCTTCGATTTTGTGGGTGTTGCGCCAGACCTTGGCAATCACGCTTCACCGCAACCGCTGCCTTCACTCTCACTTTATCAGGTACGTTATTGGTTAACGTGAGACCGGGTAGAGCCAGCTTCTTTCCCGAGCTGGTCAGGTTCCCACCGCTTGCCTGTTTATCCTGCCGGAGTCCGGGGCGTAGACCTGAGAGTCAAGGTGCAGATATGGGTTTAATGTCGTTGAATGGTATTAAGCTGGTAGTGACATTCCTAGCCAGCCCTGCTAGGATTTGATTGCGGTCTGATCCGAGCAGGTATCTGCACGAATTAGAGTACTCAAGCCCTGTGATTCTGTCACGGGGCTTTTGTACATCTAGAGCCAGAAAAATCATTATCACTCAGTCAGATCACCGCAACGCCCGCCACAGCTTCATGACCGAACGTAGTGAGCGAATGAGCGAGGAGGCGTCATTTTCACCGTCCGCCCATCATTCTGCTTATGCTTCGAAGCCGCATTTTCCTCTGCCACATAGCCCGATTTCTGTCAATTTCCGCACAGTGTTAAAATAGATA
>NZ_CP084219.1:0-4633 GCF_020268625.1 Salmonella sp. JXY0409-18 | reverse complement strand
CTAGTAAACTCAATCAAAGATCCTTCTAGATTTAAGTTCACGACAGAGTCATTAGAAATGGAGTTACTGGAATACTTAGAGTTAAGAAATGAATTATTCAATGACATAGAAGAAGTAATGGGTAGCTATGCTCAGAGGGCACCATAGTTCATGATAGCCCTCGATAGTACTTACTTATATTTTTAGAGAGGTTTAAGTGTAAGTAGAGGGAGTAACACCTGGTTTTTCAGCATCCACTCCAATGAATGCTGACACCGATACGCGATAATTCTCTTTATCGTAGCAAAATCATCCTCCAGATTGCGGTTGAGAATAGGTTCATGGTGCGCAATACGATTGCGCAGTTTTCTCACGGGACTTGTTAGCAGTAATGCTTCCCCCCGGGGACAAACGACAGAGATATACAACAAAGGCCCGCTGTATAGAGTACAGCGGGCCTTTGTTGTTTTAATTCCCGCAATTAAAATACTCCGTATTTACCATAACGTCGCATTGCGCGTACCGCTTAAACGCGTTCAGCGCGATCACGGCAGCAGACAGGTAAAAACAGCAACAAACCACCCGAAAAACTGCCGCGATCGCGCCTGGTAAATTTTAACCTCATGCATAGTTATGCGCGAAACTGAATGACGATCAGTTTCGCACGTTCCAGCCGTCGAACGGGGCAAAATGGGGAGGTTTGGATATTGTTAATGCTAATGTACGTACATTAACATTGGCGCCATCCGGGTAGGGCGTGCCACAAACTGGCTCGATTTCAGGGGGCACCCCGGTCACATCCCCATTGACGGGCCACGCCAGATCCGCGCTTCGGGTTCCTGCTCTTCATGCCAGCGCCGGGCAAGCTCCTGCGCCTGACGCTCCTGTTCATCCCTTATCTGTTGTTCGTGATAAATAACCGACTCAAGCGGTCGACTTGTCCGGCTAATAGCTGCACCTGCTGACTCAAGTTCACGACACGCTCGTTCAGTATCGCGTTGTTCTGTTGCGTAACCGCGTGCATCTTCTGCAATTCTGCGAAGGCGCTCTCCCACTCGTTCAGCCGCCGCATATAGTCCTGTTGCAAATGCTCTAAGGCGTTCAGCAAATGCCCTTCCAGTTCCGTCATACTCGTTTACTCCCTGACCAGCCTCACGGCGTTCTTGTCGCCCACCGTCCAGGTGTTTTCCCCTTTCACCCCGTCCGGCAGCACCAGAAATTTCCCGTTCTCGCCATTGACGAACGTCACCCCCCAGGTTTTTGCCTCGAGTTTCGCCAGCGTGTTTTCCTGCTCTCTGATGGTCAAGATATTTTTCGCAATCCTGCTTTCCTGCCACTGAATCAGCCCCCAGCACCCCAGGAAAATGCCGCCCGTGACGCTGAGCGCGGTCAGCGCCGGAAACAGTACCCGCCCTTTGATCACCTGCCAGAGCAGGTTTTTCTGCTGCCGGGACAGTTCGGCCTCTGTGGTGCTGAGCTGCGTGCTCACGGTGGTGCTCAGCGTATCCAGTTGCTGTTTCACGGATGTTGTATGTTCGCTGATAGCGTCTCTGATTTTCTGCCTGTTTAAGCTCAGTGCCTTGTCTACAGACTCTTCTAGCTTCCTGAACTCGCTGTTCAGCATGTTCTCGGTAGAAGCGGCTCGCTCTTTCAGTTTCTTCTCGAAGTCTGTTCCCATTTGTAAAAGATTGCTCATACAGCGCCCCCTTTAGCCTGAGATTCCGCCCCCCCTCCGGGTCGGCAATACTGATACTGCTTCTGGTTGTCCTCACCACCTCAAAACCTGCCGCTGTGAGCGCCTCAGTGACATCCTGACGCGTTTTTATTGCTCCGGCACGGTAAAGCGCCTCAAGACCCCGTGTAATCGCTTCTGCGGCCTCCTGTTTCGCTTTTGGCAGATTATTCGGTGTGACAAGCGTCCGTCTGTTCTCCGGTGCGTTCGGGTCACGCAGCCCGTAATGATGATTAACCAGCGTCTGCCAGGCATTTATCCTCGGCCTGTCCGCACGGTCGTAGTACGGCTGGAGGCGCTTACCGCTCTGTAGTTCCATGTTCGGAATGACAAAATTCAGTTCGAGCCGCCCCTTATCCTGGTGTTCCACCCAGAGAATGCTGTACTGGTCTTTTTCGAGACCGGGCATAAGAACACGCTCAAAGCTCGTCATCACTCTTTCGCGTTCACCCGGCGGTAACTCCTTCTCCGCGAACGACAGAACGCCTGACGTGTATTTCTTCGAAAATGGCGTGGCATCAATGAGTTCCCGGATTTCTTCCGGGTTACCCCGGAGCACCGTTGCGCCTTCGCGGTTACGCTCCCGCCCCAGCAGGTAATCGACCGGGCCACTTCCACCGCCTTTCCCCCTGGCATGAAATTTAACTATCATCCCGTCCCCCCTGTTCCCTGACAGCCTGCCGCAACTGGCGCAATTCACCCTCGATGGCCATCAGTGCGGCCACCACATGAACCCGGTCAATCGAAGACCAGTGGCCGCTGTTCACCTTCCGGGCTGTCTGGTTCAGATTGTTCCCGATGGCAGCCAGATGCCGCAGCAATGGCGGCGATAGTGTCGGCAGTTTTCCTGTGCGCGCAACCGGCTCCCCCAGACAGACCCGCCGCATCCATTCTGCCAGTCGTTTACCCTCGCAGCGTTCCAGTAACCGGGCGTGCTCCTCATCGCTAACCCGTATCGTGAGCATCTTCTCGCGTTTCATCGGTATCATTCCCCCTAAAAAATCCCCTATTAAGGAGCCTTAAGACCATGACCAAACAGGAAAAAACAGCCCTTAACATGGCCCGCTTTATCAGAAGCCAGACGCTGACCCTGCTGGAAAAACTCAACGAGCTGGACGCGGACGAACAGGCAGACATCTGCGAATCACTTCACGACCACGCCGACGAACTCTACCGTAGTTGCCTCGCACGCTTCGGCGATGACGGTGAAAGCAACTGAAACATGCAGCTCCCGGAGACGTTCACAGCTTGCCTGTGAGCGGATGCCGGGAGCAGACAAGCCCGTCAGGGCGCGTCAGCGGGTTTTAGCGGGTGTCGGGGCGCAGCCCTGACCCAGTCACGTAGCGATAGCGGAGTGTATACTGGCTTAACTATGTGGCATCAGTGCGGATTATAAGAAAAGTGCACCATATGCGGTGTGAAATACCGCACAGATGCGTAAGGAGAAAATGCCGCATCAGGCGCTCTTCCGCTTCCTCGCTCACTGACTCGCTACGCTCGGTCGTTCGGCTGCGGCGAGCGGTATCAGCTCACTCAAAGACGGTGATGCGGTTATCCACAGAATCAGGGGATAACGCCAAAAGAAACATGTGAGCAAAAGGCCAAGAACAGGAAGAAGGCCGCGCCGCTGGCGTTTTTCCATAGGCTCCGCCCCCCTGACGAGCATCACAAAAACAGACGCTCAAGTCAGAGGTGGCGAAACCCGACAGGACTATAAAGATACCAGGCGTTTCCCCCTGGAAGCTCCCTCGTGCGCTCTCCTGTTCCGACCCTGCCGCTTACCGGATACCTGTCCGCCTTTCTCCCTTCGGGAAGCGTGGCGCTTTCTCATAGCTCACGCTGTTGGTATCTCGGCCCGGTGTAGGTCGTTCGCTCCAAGCTGGGCTGTGTGCACGAACCCCCCGTTCAGCCCGACCGCTGCGCCTTATCCGGTAACTATCGTCTTGAGTCCAACCCGGAAAGACACGTAAAAACGCCACTGGCAGCAGCCATTGGTAACCGTTTAGAGGAGTTAGTCTTGAAGTTATGCGCCGGTTAAGGCTAAACTGAAAGGACAGATTTGGTGGCTGTGCTCCTCCAAGCCAGTTACCTTGGTTCAAAGAGTTGCTGCTCTGAGAACCTTCGAAAAGCCGCCTTGCTGGGCGGTTTTTTCGTTTACGGACAAGACTACCTTCAGGATCGTTAGATCTCAAGACAATCATGCATAGTGAGCATACACAGGAGCCGAACTTGCTTACACTGTTCATCTTTTTTGTTTTATTAATAGCTGCATGTTTCTTTTGTTTTGCTCCACCACGAAGAGGATATGACAGAAATGAGATCATTCCATACAAAATAAAACTATCAATAAATAAATATCGCCTTTACATATACTCATCGGGAAAGGTAAGACAATACCTTTTATTTTTAGTTATTTTATCACTGTACTACTCCATAGCGGAACCATTTAAGTCTGAGTTAATAAAAAACATATCATATTCACTGATGGCTGCATTTATTTTTGATACAGGGCTTAATTTTAGCAAGGAGAATATAACTAAAGGGGTGATTTCAACAAGGTGGCATAATGACCTATATTCATCATTTGAGAGAATGAAAGCAATTAATAAAATTTACTACCCATCCAACAAAGAGATAAACACAGAAGGTCTATCCAAAGCCATCACATCATCTCTTTTCAATGATGACGCGAACTCGTTCGCAAAGAGAGATTTTCGCTTGATGTGGGACTTATCTTCTGAAAAATATCTTTCCTATAAAGAAATAATAATAAGAAAAGGCGATAAGCTTGACGCTGTATGCTTGAGATTTATAAATGATGACTACAAGTTTTTAGTTAATTTCAACAGAGATGAAGAGGTTTTCAAATACTTTCCATCTATAATGCAACCTTCACTCAAAACATATAGAGCGTTATCAAGA
>NZ_CP084218.1:0-4781 GCF_020268625.1 Salmonella sp. JXY0409-18 | reverse complement strand
TTTAGCCAACCTAAAAGCCATATCGGTAGACAGCTTTCTATTATTGTTAACTAAAGCACTGGCAGAGTTTCTATGCACATTCAACATTTCAGCCAAGTCATTGATTTTTAAACCACTTGGTTCGAGATATTCATAAAGAATAATATCCCCTACAGTTGATGGTTTTCTAGTTGCTTGGGACATGCTTTACTCCTAAATTTTTTACTTCTCTCTGTTAGATGAGGAAGATAAGTATTTCGTCTATTACCAGCTGTAGCGATGAGTAATTATCTTAAATATAGTCACGTCATTTTTTTTATTAATCATTATTTGTAATGACATTTTAATGTAGGTGAGGGAACGCCTCACCTACTTGTTTTATAAGATAACAGCCACGACCTGTTATCTATCGGTAATCATGTGGATCGAGATACAAATCCTCGACTCCGTTTTCACCCCACTTAAATATCAAGCGGTACTTCTCATTCACCCGTATGGATGAATACCCTGTCAATGGAGGGTTGAGATTCTCAAATCGGTTTCCCGGGGGAGACCGCAAATCTCCAACTTTATCAGCAGCATTCAGCATATCCAGCTTGCGACCTAATGAAGCACTAATCGCAGTTGGAATCTTTCGATTGGCTTTACCATATTTGTAAAACTGGTATAGCCAATCGTCTCGAAACTGAATGCGGCAATCATCATGTTCATGATCTTGCTGCATTTTTCTTTTACCTCAATTTTTGCCGCAACTTGGCAATTTTTTCGATCACCTTCTTACCTCCGATATAGTACAGCAAACATCTCAAATGCACAACAGCACAGTGCACTTGTGCAATCAATGGCTATGCTGTAGAATGCACTCATGCACAGTGCAGGTGTGCAAAATAAATGATAATTTGGAGGTTGCATGGCTCTTGTTCGCTCAGGAAACAAAAGCAAGATTTTTGAAGCAGATACGAAGTTTAACTCGGTTTTTGACACTGAATATAAGCCGGGAGAAACATGTGAATATGAAGGGATTTATAAATGTACCGGTTGCGGTAAAGAAGTAACTATCGCAGGCGGGAAAACAATCCCACCACAAAACCACCACCAACATACCCCCGCGCAAGGGAACATTCGTTGGCAATTGTTTGTTTATGCTCAGTGAGGTATAGAAAATGGCAGATCGTCGACCACTCAACCCACACGTTGTCGTTCCTAAACCAGGCGGCGGAACTCAACCTCGTGACCGTAACAATGACGGAAGGGTCAGAGGAAAACGCTCAGATGCAGGAAAGCCACGAAAATAACAGCAAGCCGCCAGCCTGGCGGCTTTTTTATATCTGCAGCTGATACTGATTTACCATAACATCCGTTGGGCGCACCGCTGAAACGGGGTTGGCTGCGTTTCCGGTGCCAGACGCGAGAAAGTGGCGACAGACATAACGAAAAAACACCAGAAACGCAGCCGCTGAATATTACACTGGTGCATAGTCATGCAGCCAGATGCATGGATGTTAAAGTCACACTAAAATCCGCGCCAATGCCTTAAAAACCGACAAATACTTCTCCAGCCAGTCCCACAGCTCCGCCGCCAGATACAGGCAGTTAAGCAATGATTCAATAAGATTTAACAGCTTCATTTCCCGCTCCTGAATAAGTCGTGACCTTTTTGATCACGAACCTATTTAGCGGGAGAAATAAGAGCCCCTCTTCGTGCGGGTTGTCAGCTGCCTGGATGGTTTAAAGTGTCGGCCCGCGGTAGGTTTTCTGCGGCTGGCGCTCCAGCTCCAGTGTTTTCTGATACTCATTCTCCCTCTGCCGGAGCTCGATGGCATTCAGTTCCCGGACAAGCGGCGCAGCTGCTCGCTTAAACTCAGCACCTGCGTGCTCAAGTCCGACACGCGCTCGTTCAGCACCGCGTTCTCCCGTTGCATAAGCCCACACATGCTCCGCCATTCCGCGAAGGCGCTCTCCCATTCGTCCAGCCTTTGCGAGTAGTCCTGCTGTAGCTGCTCTAATGCGCTCAGCAACTGCTTTTCCAGCTCTGTCATTTTCCGCTACTCCTGTTTCAGGCGGATCCATGTCGTCCCGTCGTAGGGGATGGCTTCGGTTTGCATCCCGGGCGGCAGGATAAGAAACCTCCGGCCGTCGCTGCTCTCCTGATAGCGCACTCCCCACGTCCGGGCAGTCATTTTCGCCAGGGTATCTTCCTGCTGACGAAGATGCGTGTAATTGTCGGTTATCTGCTGCCCCTGCCACCACAGTATGCTCCCGCTCGTGCCGATCAGCAGCGCTGACACCATCAGGATGGTGAACCATGTCCGCCCGGCAGTCCGCAGTACGCTCCGCCGGTTTTTCTCCATCGCCTCGCTCATACTCTGCTCGTGTGCGAGGATGGCGTCGCTGATTCTCCTCGCGCTTGCGCTCAGTTCCGCTCTGACAGACTGCTCGTGCTCGCTGAATGCGGCTTTCAGCATCTCGCCGGTACTCTGCTGCTGCGCTTTCGATTGCTGCTCTAAGTCCTTCGCCAGCGTTAAAAGACTGCTCATAGATGGCTCCCTTCAGTCGGATGTTTCGCCCCCCGTCCGGGTCGGCAATGCTGATACTGCTTTTCGTGGTGCGCACCACCTCAAAACCTGACCGTTCCAGCGCCTCAGTGACGTCCTGACGGTTTTTCAGCTCCCCGGACGAAGCAAGGGTCAGCAGTCCGCGCGTGATGGCTTCAGTGGCCTCCTGCTTCGTTTTCGGCAGTCCGGACGGCGTGACCAGCGCCCGGCGGTTTTCCGGCGCGTTCGGGTCATGCAGCCCCAGTCTGCCGTTCACGATGGTCTGCCAGGCATCGATGCGCGGCCGGTCGGCGCGGTCGTAGTACGGCTGGAGCCGCCTGCCGGTCAGCAGTTCGGTATTGGGGATCAGAAAGTTCAGCTCCAGACGCCCCTTGTCCGCGTGCTCCACCCACAGAATGCTGTACTGATCTTTATCGAGTCCGGGCATCAGAACCCGCTCGAAGCTGGCCATCAGTTTTTCCCGCTGGCCGGGAGGCAGATCGGCCTCCGCAAACGACAGTACGCCGGAGGTGTATTTCTTCACGTAAGGCGACGCGTCAATCAGCTCCCGGACTTCTTCCGGCTTCCCCTGCAGGACGCTGGCGCCTTCACGCTGCCGGTCTTTACCCAGCAGATAGTCCACCGGCCCGGCGCCACCGCCGCGACCGCGTGGATGAAATTTAACGATCATCGTCCGTTCCTTTCTCAAGAACGGCGTGCCGCAGCCGCTCAAGCCCGGCATCGATGGCCATCAGCGCCGCCACAATCTGTACCCTGTCATGGCCGGTGCCGCCGCCGGCGTTAACACGGCGGGCTATCTGGTTCAGGTTATTGCCCATACCGGCAAGCTGGCGCAGCAGCGCCGGCGAGAGTGAGGGGAGCTTTCCGGTGCGCGCAGGCTTTTCGTCCAGGCAGGTCTGCCGCATCCACGCCGCCAGCGGCCTGCCGTCGCAGCGCTCAAGCAGCCGCCGGTGCTCGCCCTCCGTCACCCACATGGTGAGCATCTTGTTCCGTTTCTCTGACAAACCGGCCTCCTGATAACGCCGGGACGGGCGGGAAAGCCTTTCCCGGTCGGCGCGGGGTTGGACAAGCCGCAGGCGCGTCAGGCTTTTGGCGGGTTTCGGGGCGCAGCCCTGAACCAGTCACGTAGCGCTAGCGGAGTGTATACTGGCTTAATATGTTGGCACGGATACGGAAATCAGTGAAGTGCTTCATGTGGCAGGAGAAAAAAGGCGGCAACGGCGCGTCAGCAGAATATGCGATACAGGATATATTCCGCTTCCTCGCTCACTGACTCGCTGCGCTCGGTCGTTCGGCTGCGGCGAGCGGTGCGGGCTTACGAACGGGGCGGAAATTTCCTGGAAGATGCCAGGAAGAAACTTAACAGGGAAGCGATAAGGCCACGGCAGAGCCGGTTTTCCATAGGCTCCGCCCCCCTGACGAGCATCACAGAATCTGACGCTCAAATCAGTGGTGGCGAAACCCGACAGGACTATAAAGATACCAGGCGTTTCCCCCTGATGGCTCCCTCGTGCGCTCTCCTGTTCCTGCCTTTCGGTTTACCGGTGTCATTCCGCTGTTATGGCCGCGTTTGTCTCATTCCACGCCTGACACTCGGTTCCGGGTAGGCAGTTCGCTCCAAGCTGGACTGTATGCACGAACCCCCCGTTCAGTCCGACCGCTGCGCCTGTTCCGGTAACTATCGACTTGAGTCCAACCCGGAAAGACACGACAAAACGCCACTGGCAGCAGCCACTGGTAACAGGATTAGCAGAGCGAGGTATGTAGGCGGTGCTACAGAGTTCTTGAAGTGGTGGCCTAACTACGGCTACACTGGAAGGACAGTATTTGGTATCTGCGCTCTGCTGAAGCCAGTTACCAGGTTAAGCAGTTCCCCAACTGACTTAACCTTCGAAAAACCGCCTCCCCAGGCGGTTTTTTCGTTTACAGAGCAAGAGATTACGCGTACAGAGCACGGATCTCAAGAAGATCGTAAGAAGAAAGTTAACATGAGCGTTTTTATCCCTCAAAAAGAAGGCTTCTATAACTAGAAGCCTTCTTTTTGAGGGATAACTTATATTTTTTTAAAAAAAATCATGCAATAGCATGTTTCTTCTCAGAACTATCAACAATGTGTTTCCTTTCTATGATTTCATGAGCGGGAATCACTCTGTCTATTTCTTCTTGCAATCGAGGGCTACTAGTAACCTCCCATAAATCAACAGACTGCTGTATATTTAGCCAGAACTTTGCAGTGGTATCGAAGGC
>NZ_CP084217.1:0-263947 GCF_020268625.1 Salmonella sp. JXY0409-18 | reverse complement strand
AGCTGCACCAATTCGCTGAACGGAGTGCATCAACACAAGTTTGCAATCTGACTTTGCCAAGCCTGAATAAATCTCAGGATAAGGAAAACCTTGAATATCATTAATAAAATCAACCTTTTGTTCTATGCAAAAACTCTGAACCTCAGGTTTAAATGTATCAACAGAAATAGAAATGCCTTTTTCTTTTAAAGCCTTAATGACAGGTTTGAGTCTTTTGATTTCTTCCACAACGCCCACTTCAGTTGTATCAGGATTACTGGAAGCGGCTCCCAAATCAATCACATCTGCTCCATCTTCAACCAAATGCAGAGCATGCTCAATTGCCTTATCTGTATCTAAATAAAGTCCTCCATCGGAAAAACTATCGGTGGTTATATTTACGATTCCAAAAATCTTGCTCATATCATTTTGCTTTGATTACAAAAGTAGCATTTATCTTAATTGACTAATTATCACTTACGCAAATTGACACATTTTCCCTATCTTTGCAGCCTAATTTTTTTGTTTTAATTCATTATGAAAACTGATAGGAACTGTCATTTCGAGTTTTTCGCGGTTTTGGGTCAAAATTCGGTTTTTTCCCCGAACTACGACTGTTTTCGCACCCCGAACAACTAATCCAATCAGAATTTTCCGGCAACGCCGACTCCAAGAAGTGTAATTCCAGTCTATTTCTGCCGTCAACCCCTGATTCGCGTTAATGCGACAAAGCTCAAACACATAACTCCCCCACGAAGCCATATAAACTCCGATTTCGAGGTGTTATCCTGTTCCGCATAAACTTCGTTTTTGGGTATTATACCTACACCAAAGCAAGAAGATTATGGGTCCAAACTTCATTTGTATATTTTGCAAACAAATATCTGCCTGTCATATCTGTCGGAGTGTGGTGATACTCCTTTGCATTAAAAATGCGCTGATAAAAGGTAGTTCAGCAAAAGGCGAAACGCCAATAAATATATCTATAACCGGTTTCGCCCGTTGATTGGGTATCGCCGTGCTTCCGATATGTTCAATGGCTACGGCATGAGAACCGAAAAAATGGAGCAATTTTATTTTCTCTTCTTCAAAATTCTTTGTCCAATCCGGGTTATATTCCATAATTTCAATTTTCATGATAGTTTCGTCCTTGCCTCAAAAACCATGTTTGGTATTATACTCCATATCTCTCCGGTGCAGGAATAGCCTTTTCTGATGCACGGCTAACAGCTTCCCATTCTTCCCAGGTAGCCATCCGTGCTTTTAAGGTATCCATCGCCAAATCGTATACCATGCTGCCAAGGATAAGCCTCAAAGGCGGATTATTGCTGGCTACTAATTTCATAAGGGCTTCCGCTGCCAAGGAAGGATCACTATCGACCGAATCTTCGGAATACTGTTTCGCCAGCTCATCGCGCAGTGTACCGTATGAATCTAATGGATTGCTGTAACTCATCGAAGTGTATAAATCTGTCCAATATCCTCCTGGTTCCACCATAGTGAGTTTCACTCCGAAATGTTCCGCTTCTTTTGCTAAGGCTTCACTCATTCCTTCCAGCGCAAATTTACTTGCACTGTAAATACCAGACATCGGACCCGAGATAATAGCGCCAATGCTTGTAATCTGTATGATATGTCCAGAACGCTGCGACCTCAAATAGGGCATCACTGCCTGACAAACCCAAAGAGCTCCAAAAAAGTTTGTGTCCATTAGTTTCCGAGCATCGGATTCGTTTAGTTCTTCAATCATACCCATAGTCATGATACCCGCATTATTAACAACAATATCAAGCCTACCGAAATGTTTAACTGCTGTTTCAACCGTAGAAAAAACAGCCTCCCTATCTGTAACATCGAGGTTTAATGGCAGTAAGCTCTCTTGATATGTTTCTTCTAGCTTCGCCAAATTATCGATAGTCCTTGCAACTGCAACAACTTTATCCCCGGCTTTCAAGGCGGCGCATGTAAAAGCATAGCCAAGCCCCTTGCTTGCTCCGGTAATAAACCATACTCTTTTATTTTCGCTATTAGGTATCATAGATATTCTCCTTTAGGCTATTATAGAAAGATTATTATAAGCGAAATTAATACCGTTAAACGCCATGAGCCCGACAATTTTGAGCACTTTGTTTTGTACTCCCAGAAGCTCACCACTACAAATTATCATCAACCCGGTCCTTTTTTCAGTCCACTTGCGGTTTCATTGTTACTTTGTCATAGCGTCGTGTCAGAATGCGGCAGAGAACAGCGTTTACTATCAACGCAACACCAGACCAGAAAAACCATGTATTAACACCTATAACCTCAACAACCGGACCTGCAACAAGTAAGCCTATCGGCATAGAAAGAGTCATGGCGGTCATCAAAAGGGAAAACACCTTGCCCATCATTTCAGGGGCAATGCTTTCTTGAACATAAGCCATAACAGGAACATTCATAAATGGGCACTGTTGCAAAGTTAGCGATGAGGCAGCCTTTTGTCTTATTCAAAGGCCTTACATTTCAAAAACTCTGCTTACCAGGCGCATTTCGCCCAGGGGATCACCATAATAAAATGCTGAGGCCTGGCCTTTGCGTAGTGCACGCATCACCTCAATACCTTTGATGGTGGCGTAAGCCGTCTTCATGGATTTAAATCCCAGCGTGGCGCCGATTATCCGTTTCAGTTTGCCATGATCGCATTCAATCACGTTGTTCCGGTACTTAATCTGTCGGTGTTCAACGTCAGACGGGCACCGGCCTTCGCGTTTGAGCAGAGCAAGCGCGCGACCATAGGCGGGCGCTTTATCCGTGTTGATGAATCGCGGGATCTGCCACTTCTTCACGTTGTTGAGGATTTTACCCAGAAACCGGTATGCAGCTTTGCTGTTACGACGGGAGGAGAGATAAAAATCGACAGTGCGGCCCCGGCTGTCGACGGCCCGGTACAGATACGCCCAGCGGCCATTGACCTTCACGTAGGTTTCATCCATGTGCCACGGGCAAAGATCGGAAGGGTTACGCCAGTACCAGCGCAGCCGTTTTTCCATTTCAGGCGCATAACGCTGAACCCAGCGGTAAATCGTGGAGTGATCGACATTCACTCCGCGTTCAGCCAGCATCTCCTGCAGCTCACGGTAACTGATGCCGTATTTGCAGTACCAGCGTACGGCCCACAGAATGATGTCACGCTGAAAATGCCGGCCTTTGAATGGGTTCATGTGCAGCTCCATCAGCAAAAGGGGATGATAAGTTTATCACCACCGACTATTTGCAACAGTGCCACTTGACCTGATAGTTTGGCTGTGAGCAATTATGTGCTTAGTGCATCTAACGTCAAAATCAGCGGCGCGTTTTTATGCGTCCGCTGGATTTACTTGTTGTGCGGCGTCGCAGACTCATTGAGCAACCTTTTTGCCTGCGCAATTACAGTTCTCGGAAGCTCGATATTCAGAGGTTCTGTCACGCTCTTGAACAATTCGAGACTCCACGTCCACGTTTGATGATAGGCTGCACATAGTGCTCTTGGTTCTGCACTGCTTGTGCATGCCAGATAGCGATTATACGAGTCCTCCGAGATATCCTTTTCGAGCGCGCGTGAAGGTGTCGGCCAGTGGTCTGTTGCCCCTTCGTGGAGTCGAACCAGCTTGAGTAGGTTTTCATGTGCTTTGCTGAGCAAAGCCCAGGCGCGAGCGTACTCTCCCCGATTTAAAAGATTGGCCCCAAAGAGCATCAGGCTGATGAGGTTCAACACAAGCCCTTCCACCAGCGGCGCGCCTTCACGTATCGGGGGACCGCCCACGAGAGCGCTTGCGTACCTTGACAACTCTCCTGATCGGTCCAACAAAACAGCCGCCTCAAGCGAGGGAAACCACCCATAGCCTTGCCAAGTGGAAATGACCGGTATGTCCGATTTTCGCATGAAATGGAATTCACCGCGAATGCCGTTTTCAAAAAGTGCGGTGTGGTGGCCGAAGTCGTCCGGAAAGTAAGCAGCAACCGGACTTACGGCATTAAGCCACGAGCGCTGATCGAAATTTTCAAAATGGTCATCCTGGATGAACACTGCGAATTCGATATCAGAGAACTCGTCACCCTCTCCGATAGCAAATGAGCCGAACATCAATGCCGCGATTATTCGTGCATCCTCATGACAACCTTCCTTGAAGAGTTCGATCATTTTCAGTTGAAGCATAGAAATATCCTTTTATTGAAGCCACAGATTATGAGGAAAGGTATACGCAGATTTTTGTTTTTTTTCGTCAGCACAACGCCGGAGTTAAGCCGCCGCGCGTAGCGCGGTCGGCTTGAACGAATTGTTAGACATTATTTGCCGATTACCTTGGTGATCTCGCCTTTCACGTAGTGGACAAATTCTTCCAACTGATCTGCGCGCGAGGCCAAGCGATCTTCTTCTTGTCCAAGATAAGCCTGTCTAGCTTCAAGTATGACGGGCTGATACTGGGCCGGCAGGCGCTCCATTGCCCAGTCGGCAGCGACATCCTTCGGCGCGATTTTGCCGGTTACTGCGCTGTACCAAATGCGGGACAACGTAAGCACTACATTTCGCTCATCGCCAGCCCAGTCGGGCGGCGAGTTCCATAGCGTTAAGGTTTCATTTAGCGCCTCAAATAGATCCTGTTCAGGAACCGGATCAAAGAGTTCCTCCGCCGCTGGACCTACCAAGGCAACGCTATGTTCTCTTGCTTTTGTCAGCAAGATAGCCAGATCAATGTCGATCGTGGCTGGCTCGAAGATACCTGCAAGAATGTCATTGCGCTGCCATTCTCCAAATTGCAGTTCGCGCTTAGCTGGATAACGCCACGGAATGATGTCGTCGTGCACAACAATGGTGACTTCTACAGCGCGGAGAATCTCGCTCTCTCCAGGGGAAGCCGAAGTTTCCAAAAGGTCGTTGATCAAAGCTCGCCGCGTTGTTTCATCAAGCCTTACGGTCACCGTAACCAGCAAATCAATATCGCTGTATGGCTTCAGGCCGCCATCCACTGCGGAGCCGTACAAATGCACGGCCAGCAACGTTGATTCCAGATGGCGCTCAATGACGCTTAGCACCTCTGATAGTTGGTTCGAAATTTCGATGGTCACCGCTACCCTCATGATGTCTAACTTTGTTTTAGGGCGACTGCCCTGCTGCGTAACATCGTTGCTGCTCCATAACATCAAACATCGACCCACGGCGTAACGCGCTTGCTGCTTGGATGCCCGAGGCATAGACTGTACCCCAAAAAAACAGTCATAACAAGCCATGAAAACCGCCACTGCGCCGTTACCACCGCTGCGTTCGGTCAAGGTTCTGGACCAGTTGCGTGAGCGCATACGCTACTTGCATTACAGCTTACGAACCGAACAGGCTTATGTCCACTGGGTTCGTGCCTTCATCCGTTTCCACGGTGTGCGTCACCCGGCAACCTTGGGCAGCAGCGAAGTCGAGGCATTTCTGTCCTGGCTGGCGAACGAGCGCAAGGTTTCGGTCTCCACGCATCGTCAGGCATTGGCGGCCTTGCTGTTCTTCTACGGCAAGGTGCTGTGCACGGATCTGCCCTGGCTTCAGGAGATCGGAAGACCTCGGCCGTCGCGGCGCTTGCCGGTGGTGCTGACCCCGGATGAAGTGGTTCGCATCCTCGGTTTTCTGGAAGGCGAGCATCGTTTGTTCGCCCAGCTTCTGTATGGAACGGGCATGCGGATCAGTGAGGGTTTGCAACTGCGGGTCAAGGATCTGGATTTCGATCACGGCACGATCATCGTGCGGGAGGGCAAGGGCTCCAAGGATCGGGCCTTGATGTTACCCGAGAGCTTGGCACCCAGCCTGCGCGAGCAGCTGTCGCGTGCACGGGCATGGTGGCTGAAGGACCAGGCCGAGGGCCGCAGCGGCGTTGCGCTTCCCGACGCCCTTGAGCGGAAGTATCCGCGCGCCGGGCATTCCTGGCCGTGGTTCTGGGTTTTTGCGCAGCACACGCATTCGACCGATCCACGGAGCGGTGTCGTGCGTCGCCATCACATGTATGACCAGACCTTTCAGCGCGCCTTCAAACGTGCCGTAGAAGGCACTGTTGCAAAGTTAGCGATGAGGCAGCCTTTTGTCTTATTCAAAGGCCTTACATTTCAAAAACTCTGCTTACCAGGCGCATTTCGCCCAGGGGATCACCATAATAAAATGCTGAGGCCTGGCCTTTGCGTAGTGCACGCATCACCTCAATACCTTTGATGGTGGCGTAAGCCGTCTTCATGGATTTAAATCCCAGCGTGGCGCCGATTATCCGTTTCAGTTTGCCATGATCGCATTCAATCACGTTGTTCCGGTACTTAATCTGTCGGTGTTCAACGTCAGACGGGCACCGGCCTTCGCGTTTGAGCAGAGCAAGCGCGCGACCATAGGCGGGCGCTTTATCCGTGTTGATGAATCGCGGGATCTGCCACTTCTTCACGTTGTTGAGGATTTTACCCAGAAACCGGTATGCAGCTTTGCTGTTACGACGGGAGGAGAGATAAAAATCGACAGTGCGGCCCCGGCTGTCGACGGCCCGGTACAGATACGCCCAGCGGCCATTGACCTTCACGTAGGTTTCATCCATGTGCCACGGGCAAAGATCGGAAGGGTTACGCCAGTACCAGCGCAGCCGTTTTTCCATTTCAGGCGCATAACGCTGAACCCAGCGGTAAATCGTGGAGTGATCGACATTCACTCCGCGTTCAGCCAGCATCTCCTGCAGCTCACGGTAACTGATGCCGTATTTGCAGTACCAGCGTACGGCCCACAGAATGATGTCACGCTGAAAATGCCGGCCTTTGAATGGGTTCATGTGCAGCTCCATCAGCAAAAGGGGATGATAAGTTTATCACCACCGACTATTTGCAACAGTGCCCGTCGGCTTGAGATGCACATGTTGGCTGAGGTCGCCGGGTAGCGTGAACAGGCGCGGACCGTCCCGAAACTGGAACACGCGATACAGATGGAATTGATCGCCCGCCTCCTTGGAGAATTCGAGTTCGTTGTGGCTGACCAAGAAAGACGAGCCTACCCCGCCATTGGTGGTTTTCACCTCGATGAAGCGCTCATGGGCGTCCTCTTCGAACGACAGGATGTCGAACCCCGCACCGTCTCCCTGGGTGTCGGACACCCAATCCAGCCGCTGAAAAAGCTCTGGGTGGCCGAGCTCGGTCAGGCGTTGCTGTTCGTAGCCAATCACCCACTGCTCCCCTGCCCGGCCCAGCTTGCGGTTGGCTTCATCGCGAGCGGCATAATCGAACTTTCGCGGTAGGCGTTGCCGTAGAGATGCCGGGGTACGCACAAGCACTTCACGGGCGGGTGGTTCTACCAAAGCCGCTCGGTAGGTTTTGTCACCCGGAAGTTTTACCTCCTCCAGGGCATCGACAAGAGCGCCGACCGTCTGCTGATGTTCCAGAACGTAGGCGTGTACGGATTTACGCAGCAGCAGTTGGCTGTTGCCGCGTGGCTTGTAGCCGTTGATATAGGGCAGGCCCAGGGCATCGAGTACGGCGCTAATGTTCTGGTGCTTGAGCTCGACTGAAGACTTGCTGCGACCGTTCAGCAGTTGGCGCAGTGCCTGGTTGTGCTCGGACTTGTTGTACGGCTCCCCAGCCGCCTCGGCACGCAGCATGTCGAAATAGTCTTCGACCGTGGCCAGGACCTCTTCTTCGGACCAGTCTTCGCCGATGCGAATGATGCGAAACCCGAGCCGCGTCAGCGCCGGAACGACGGTCGCCTCGCCACCGGAGAAGCTGTCAGCAGTGAGCGGGCCCTGCTCGGGAAATTGCTTGCCGAAGGCCACACCGGCGATGGCCTTGGAATCGCAATCGGTGCCGGTCTTCGGATCACGTACCAGGAAGTCGCGGGACTTGCCGTAGCCGTGGCGCGCCAGGAATTTCGTGCGGCCCAGTTGCACGAACTCATCGATGGCAGCCTGCACGGCGGCGGGGCTTCGAAGCTGGGAGAGTTGAGACACAGGGTCCTTCCTTACTGTCATGGTGTGCCGGGAACCGCCGAGCCACGAGATTATGAGTAGCCCCTGAACAGAAACGTCACGATAAAAGCCGTGAACGCCACCAGGCCCATTAAATCCCTTGCGTATTTGCAGCCCGTGCTGTCCAAACCTGTACCAGGTCCGATCAACACGCTCCAACCATTGAGGTACGAAAACACCGCCTGACCGAACAAAAAATGCGTGATAGCCGCCGCAGCCATGACGCCGGAATCGTCAGACAGGCTGTAGCTGTTGACCATTGCCCTGTACGCCTGCATCTGAAATGGCTATTGCCCTGATGGGAGCCGGCTTTTCAGCCACCGACACCAGCGATGCCGTCAATATTCTTTACCCGATAACCATGACCGTACAAGCTAACAAGGCCTGGCAAGCCAGCGGACTTAAAAAGTCTTTTTTTCTACCATCCCACAAAAAAGTTCGTGGTGGAGAAAAGATAAGCTATGCAAGGCTTTAGGAGACGTGGTTTTTCAGGATGACGAAGAACGATTCGGCGCTAGGTGCAACATAGGTGCATCGCACGAGCGCTAGGAACGGCGAAAAAAGGCGGACGTGGCGAAATCGGTAGACGCAGCAGACTTTAAAATTGGAGTGCCCGCGGGGAAATCCGCGGAGTAGAACCGCTCAAAGTCGGGGAACGCTAACGGGCAATACCCTAAGCCAATCCCGAGCCAAGCCCCTTCGGGGGAAGGTGTAGAGACTGGACGGGCGGCGCCTAAAGCCTTCGGGCAATGGCGAAGGGACAGTCCAGACCACGAACGTCATCAGACGGCGGCGAAAGTCGAGGTGGTACGAAAATCTGCTTCTCTGTGAGAGTACGGGTTCGAGTCCCGTCGTCCGCACCACAAAGCCAAACATCCCTGCGATGATCGACCTCTGGGCGTTTGGTCGTGAGCCCGCCACCCTCGCGCTACGCTTTGCGCAGGCGTCGAAGGCGATCAGGTGCGCCCATCGATTCCGTCGAGCACCATCGCTGCGAGTTCATCGCTGGTGTGTGCACCACTATCGAGAACACGGGTTGTGCATGGAAGCCGTTCCCTTGCGGCCAAGCATCGGGCGACATTCGCTAATCGCCACTCTCGAATCTCCGCATTTCGATTCGGGTCAGGATGCATGGTCTGGTTCGCGATCCGGTGACGCAATAGGTCCTCGTTGAGCGTCAGAAAGATGTGCAGCAGCTGATCGTCGATCCGCCTTACCCCGTCGAGTATCTCAGTCAGATAGTCCGGGTGCACGAGCGTCATTGGGATGATGATGTCCTGCGAGTAATTCCTTCGAATCTCCCTGACCGCCGCGATCGTAAGTCCCCTCCACAAGGGGAGATCCTGATAGTCTCCGCTCGCTGGCATGGGGACCGTTTCTTTCACCACGAACCCGATTTCCTCGGGGTCAAAGATCAGCGATTTGGAACGCCGATCGCGCAGCCGCTTAGCGAGCGTCGTCTTTCCGGCGCCGAAAGGTCCGTTGATCCAGATTATCATTGTCGACGGCCTCTAACCTGAAGGCTCGCAAGAGCGCTCGACGGCCTCGTGCGGAGGCACGATCGGAGTGGTTCCGAAATGCTTCTCAAGATAGGTGACGCCGAACGTCACGATGTCCTGCGCGTCGAACAGGTAGCACTGAGCAAAGCCCACGACACCTTCTCGATGGCGACCGAGCTTCACGTAAGCATTTGCTATAGTTTCAACCGCATCCGGCTTTCCTTCGATAGCAAAGCAATCGAGAATGCCGTTTGAATCGTAATCCGATGCCGTTTTCCAGGCGACTTCACCGTCTCTTCCAAGCATCGGCATCTCATACGTCACCCACCGTTTGTTGGGGATATCGGCAACCGCCTCGGCGTAGTGCAATGCGGTAACGGAGTTTAGCGGCGCACCCAACAGCAGGGCCTTCCCGCCAAGGCGAACGAACCGCTCGACGGGCGATCCTTCCCCCAAGGCGTGACCGAGTTCGTGAGGCTCCGTCAGCGTTTCAGCCAGCGGACCAACCGCGACCATCGATGCATCGGGGTGCGCGCTGCGCCGCGCGCCGGGGGCTTGAACCAGAAATTGATTCAGCAGGCCGAACCCACGGTAAGTCCCGGCTGTTGCGGGATCGAACGGCAGCCAGGTACGGCGGGCTTCGTCATCCAGCCGAGCGCCATTCAGAGTCTCCTCGTAGGGTGATCGGTCCCACGACGCGTATCCCATCACAGTGCCAGTCGGCCCAACCGCGGAGCGTAACGCGGCAACGACCGTCTCCGCTCCTCCTTCGACCGGACCAATCGCTTTAAGTGAGGCATGCACCATCAAGAGGTCACCGGTTTGGACTCCGAGTTTTTGAAGCGCCTCCGTTATTGCCTTCCGCGTATGCATCGCGATATCTCCTCTAAACTGCAAAACACTATACGCTGATGAATCCCCTAATGATTTTGGTAAAAATCATTAAGTTAAGGTGGATACACATCTTGTCATATGATCAAATGGTTTCGCGAAAAATCAATAATCAGACAACAAGATGTGCGAACTCGATATTTTACACGACTCTCTTTACCAATTCTGCCCCGAATTACACTTAAAACGACTCAACAGCTTAACGTTGGCTTGCCACGCATTACTTGACTGTAAAACTCTCACTCTGGCACTGTTGCAAAGTTAGCGATGAGGCAGCCTTTTGTCTTATTCAAAGGCCTTACATTTCAAAAACTCTGCTTACCAGGCGCATTTCGCCCAGGGGATCACCATAATAAAATGCTGAGGCCTGGCCTTTGCGTAGTGCACGCATCACCTCAATACCTTTGATGGTGGCGTAAGCCGTCTTCATGGATTTAAATCCCAGCGTGGCGTTGATTATCCGTTTCAGTTTGCCATGATCGCATTCAATCACGTTGTTCCGGTACTTAATCTGTCGGTGTTCAACGTCAGACGGGCACCGGCCTTCGCGTTTGAGCAGAGCAAGCGCGCGACCATAGGCGGGCGCTTTATCCGTGTTGATGAATCGCGGGATCTGCCACTTCTTCACGTTGTTGAGGATTTTACCCAGAAACCGGTATGCAGCTTTGCTGTTACGACGGGAGGAGAGATAAAAATCGACAGTGCGGCCCCGGCTGTCGACGGCCCGGTACAGATACGCCCAGCGGCCATTGACCTTCACGTAGGTTTCATCCATGTGCCACGGGCAAAGATCGGAAGGGTTACGCCAGTACCAGCGCAGCCGTTTTTCCATTTCAGGCGCATAACGCTGAACCCAGCGGTAAATCGTGGAGTGATCGACATTCACTCCGCGTTCAGCCAGCATCTCCTGCAGCTCACGGTAACTGATGCCGTATTTGCAGTACCAGCGTACGGCCCACAGAATGATGTCACGCTGAAAATGCCGGCCTTTGAATGGGTTCATGTGCAGCTCCATCAGCAAAAGGGGATGATAAGTTTATCACCACCGACTATTTGCAACAGTGCCGACTATGGAGCCCGGTATGACCGTGTCTCATGTCGCGCGCCTGCATGGCATCAATGCAAACCAGATATTCAAATGGCGCAAGCAATATTAAGACGGTTCACTGACGGCTGTTGCATCGGGCGAGGAAGTGGTGCCGGCCTCCGAACTCGCTGCCGCCAATAAGCAAATTCGCGAACTCCAGCGCCTTCTGGGCAAAAAGACGATGGAAGCCGAGATACTCAAAGAGGCCGTGGAGTTCGGCCGGGCAAAAAAATGGATTGCGCATGCGCCCTCGTTGCCTGGGAACGACGAATAAGCGACGTTTGCAGAAGTCTTGGCGTGTCGCGTGCGCAGTTGAGCATTCGGGTTCACCGGCCATCTGACTGACAGGATCGCAGACGGCAGCCCCGTTCTGACGATACCACCGTATTGTCCCGGATAAACATGGCGGTGGCTGACCTGCCGACGTATGGTTATCGCCGTGTGTGGGCGCTGCTGCGACGGGAGTCGGAGCGGGACGGCCTGCCTGTGGTTAATGCAAAGCGGGTGTATCGCATTATGAGAACGCATAATCTGCTTCTTGAACGTAAACCCGCTGATCCTTGCCGTAAGCGGGCCCATAAGGGGCGCGTAGCAGTAGCGGAAAGTAACCGGCGCTGGTGCTCAGATGGCTTTGAGTTCCGCTGTGATAATGGCGAAAAGCTGCGGGTGACCTTCGCGCAGGACTGCTGCGACAGGGAGATCATTGACTGGGCAGCGAGCACCGGAGGCTATGACAAAGAAACGGTGCAGGATGTCATGCTGGGTGCGGTGGAAAAACGCTTCGGAAGGCAGTTGCCAACAGTGCCGGCGTTCGCCCGGTTGCTGGGACTGGAGCCTTGTACGACAGCAGTGCGAAGCCCGGAAAGCAATGGCATAGCAGAAAGCTTCGTGATGACGATAAAACGGGACTACATCAGCATCATGCCGAAACCGGACAGCGAGGCAGCGGTGATGAATCTGGCGGTGGCGTTCAGTCATTACAACGAACATCATCCGCATAGTGCACTGGGATATCGCTCACCACGGGAATATATACGCAGGAAGTTATCGCAACCGTAAGAGAGCAAAAACGTCTGGATATATAGGGTCAAATCCACTGTAAATATATTACCAGTTCTTAATTACTGAATCTCCGATCCCTGCAATATGCTCGTTGAGTTCATTCATAGATGAATGAGTATTTGTAATATACAGGACTACTATACGAGATGGCTTGCCTCCGGGGCCCAACAGTGCAACGATGCCCCGAGATCCGTGATCACCTGCTCCTGTTTTATCCGCTATCATCCAGCCAGCTGGCAGTACAGAGCGGAACAGAGGCCCGCCGACTTTATCTTCCTGCATCCAGCTTATTAATTTTTTTCGAGATTTTTCTGTAAGTACACTTTCGTTTAACAATTTTTGTAGCGTTTGAGCCATCGCTGCCGGAGTGGTGGTATCACGCTCATCGCCAGGCTTCGCCTCATTAAGGCTGGGTTCGTGTCGATCAAGCCTTGTATAACTATCACCAGTGCTACGCAGAAAATGAGTTAATCCCTCCGGCCCGCCAATAGTTGATAGCAATAAATTTGCAGCAGTGTTATCACTGGTGGTAATGGCAGCATTGCATAACTCAGAAACCGTCATTCCATCTGCAATGTGCTGACTGGTTAGTGGAGAATAGTCGTCCAGGTCATGCTTATTATAGGTAATTCGGCGTTCAAGTTGTTCAAGCCCTTTATCAACACGTACTAATATTGCTCCACATAACAAAACTTTGAATGTGCTCATCATAGGAAAACGTTCTTCACGGCGATGACTACTCAGAACCTTCCCGGATAAAAAGTCTATTTCAGTAAAACCAACCCGACCTTTGATATGGTCTTCTGTGCTTTGTATTGTATCAGTAACATTGACTGGTGTAGATAATGCTGGAGTACACATTCCAGCCAGTAAAGAGATTATAATAAGGCGGATCTTTTTCATATTAATATCCTTTTTAAAATTAAGTTAAGTAATAATAGATAAATAATGAGTAAACAGGCTCTGTTCAGCCGGACTGTCGGTGTACCACCGGAGCACGTAAAGCATCCGGTGCAATCTTCAGCCGGGTAAGCACCGGACCGATAATCTGGCCGAAGACAGGCGCCGCCACTGAGCCACCAAAATGCTGTCCCGCTTTGGGATTGTTAATAACCACAACCAGTGCCACTTCAGGACGGCTCGCCGGCGCGACGCCTGCCGTATAGGTAATATGCCCCCCGTCATATTTTCCACCGGCACCTAACTTCTCTGCGGTTCCGGTTTTTATTGCCAGACGGTAGCCCGGTACAGCTGCCCTTACGCCACTTCCGCCGGGTAACACATCACTTTCCATCATTCTGATTACAGCATCGGCAAGCTTCGGGTCCGCCACCTGCTCACCGTACACCGGCGCGGATAACCGTGTAACGGATAACGGATGATAAACGCCACAGGCCCCGAGAGTGGCATAGGCTCTGGCTAACTGGAGCGGGGTTACCCGGAGGCCGTAGCCAAAAGCGAAGGTGGCGCGCTCAATATCAGCCCATCGATGGCGACTGAACGGAAAGTAACCAGTACTTTCACCGGGAAGGCCCAGCCCTGTCGGTTTTCCCAGCCCGAAGGATGAATACGTTTTTACCAGCGCATCCGAAGGCATCGCCAGGGCAATATGTGAAACTCCGGTATCACTGGATTTCTGAAGTATGCCGGTCGGCGTCAGCGCCGGCCAGTATCCCACGTCCCGGATAAGATGGCCGTCAACCCTGAACGGCCTTGTGTCAAGAAGCGTGCTGCTGCTGATAATATGGCGGCGCAGGCCTTCAAGAATGACGAAGGGTTTAACCGTTGAACCCGGCTCAAAGCTGTCATTAATCGCCACGTTACGCATTTCAGCGGAAGTGGCACCGGAAAAACGGTTGGGATTAAACGACGGATAGGATGCCATAGCCAGAATTTCGCCGGTGTTTACGCTGACAAGCACCGCAGCGCCTGACTGGGCGTGATGTTGCTCGACCCCCTCCCTTAACCGGCTGTAAACAATATACTGAAGCACACTGTCAATACTCAGCCTGATCGCCGGTGCAGTTTCCGGAGCGTCATACTGGATCACGCTGATGACGCCCCCCCTGGCGTTTTTGCGTATTTTTTTCACCCCGAAGTCCTTTCTCAGAACGGTGTTAAAGCTCTGCTCAATACCACTCAGCCCTCTATTTTCGGCACCGGTCACACCAATGAGCGAGGCTGATGCCTCACCCAGCGGATAGTAGCGATTTTCATTGTATTTCTGACTTATGCCCGGCAGATGCAGCTGTGACACGGCCCTGGACAATGACAGGGGCGACTTTTTCTTCAGAAACAGGAATTCCTTGTCCGAATTATCTTGAATAGTTCTGCGAAGTTCCTCAGGCGTGATATCCAGCAAGTCGGCCAGAAAAGCCCATCTGGCTTCCGCGAAGTCCGGATGAGCGGCAGCGATGCGTTTTGGATCAGCAATGATGTCACGTGCCGGCACGCTCATGGCGAGAACAACGCCGTAACGATCGGTCAGGGTTCCGCGCTGTGCTGGCAGTGCAAGTGTCCGTACGGATCGACGGTCAGCCGCATTTTCCAGGACAGCGTGGTCAAAAAGCTGAAGTCCGGTGAGCCTGGCAACCAGCACGATAAAGATTAATGCGATACCGGCAAGAAGAATATTATATCTGACGTTGCTGAATCCCTTCTCAGGTGATGACGGGCGAATACTTTGTTTATTTTTCATCGCGGAGTTTTTTATCATTTTCGCTGGAGTCTGCTCCCCTTGCAGCAGGCTGCCTTACAGAGCCTCATGCTGCAGGGGAGCAGAAAAAATCGACGCCAGAAGCGGTATATTCAGTGCAGGTGTAATTCTGCGTGGAACCGGGTTCTGGCGAAAACCGGCCATATTTCCGCTCACAGCGCCCGGTCTTTTGCTGAGTCAGATGCTGCCAGCCGACCCGTTATGAAGCCGGACTGACGCGTTCCCCGTGAGCTGCTTTTAACAGGGGTCTGACGCTCAGTGGAACGAAAACTCACGTTAAGGGATTTTGGTCATGAGATTATCAAAAAGGATCTTCACCTAGATCCTTTTAAATTAAAAATGAAGTTTTAAATCAATCTAAAGTATATATGAGTAAACTTGGTCTGACAGTTACCAATGCTTAATCAGTGAGGCACCTATCTCAGCGATCTGTCTATTTCGTTCATCCATAGTTGCCTGACTCCCCGTCGTGTAGATAACTACGATACGGGAGGGCTTACCATCTGGCCCCAGTGCTGCAATGATACCGCGAGACCCACGCTCACCGGCTCCAGATTTATCAGCAATAAACCAGCCAGCCGGAAGGGCCGAGCGCAGAAGTGGTCCTGCAACTTTATCCGCCTCCATCCAGTCTATTAATTGTTGCCGGGAAGCTAGAGTAAGTAGTTCGCCAGTTAATAGTTTGCGCAACGTTGTTGCCATTGCTGCAGGCATCGTGGTGTCACGCTCGTCGTTTGGTATGGCTTCATTCAGCTCCGGTTCCCAACGATCAAGGCGAGTTACATGATCCCCCATGTTGTGCAAAAAAGCGGTTAGCTCCTTCGGTCCTCCGATCGTTGTCAGAAGTAAGTTGGCAGCAGTGTTATCACTCATGGTTATGGCAGCACTGCATAATTCTCTTACTGTCATGCCATCCGTAAGATGCTTTTCTGTGACTGGTGAGTACTCAACCAAGTCATTCTGAGAATAGTGTATGCGGCGACCGAGTTGCTCTTGCCCGGCGTCAACACGGGATAATACCGCACCACATAGCAGAACTTTAAAAGTGCTCATCATTGGAAAACGTTCTTCGGGGCGAAAACTCTCAAGGATCTTACCGCTGTTGAGATCCAGTTCGATGTAACCCACTCGTGCACCCAACTGATCTTCAGCATCTTTTACTTTCACCAGCGTTTCTGGGTGAGCAAAAACAGGAAGGCAAAATGCCGCAAAAAAGGGAATAAGGGCGACACGAAAATGTTGAATACTCATACTCTTCCTTTTTCAATATTATTGAAGCATTTACCAGGGTTATTGTCTCATGAGCGGATACATATTTGAATGTATTTAGAAAAATAAACAAATAGGGGTTCCGCGCACATTTCCCCGAAAAGTGCCACCTGACGTCTAAGAAACCATTATTATCATGACATTAACCTATAAAAATAGGCGTATCACGAGGCCCTTTCGTCTTCAAGAATTTTATAAACCGTGGAGCGGGCAATACTGAGCTGATGAGCAATTTCCGTTGCACCAGTGCCCTTCTGATGAAGCGTCAGCACGACGTTCCTGTCCACGGTACGCCTGCGGCCAAATTTGATTCCTTTCAGCTTTGCTTCCTGTCGGCCCTCATTCGTGCGTTCTAGGATCCTCCGGCGTTCAGCCTGTGCCACAGCCGACAGGATGGTGACCACCATTTGCCCCATATCACCGTCGGTACTGATCCCGTCATCAATGAACCGGACTGCCACGCCCTGAGCGTCAAATTCCTTTATCAGTTGGATCATATCGGCAGTGTCGCGGCCAAGACGGTCGAGCTTCTTAACCAGAATGACATCACCTTCCTCCACCTTCATCCTCAGCAAATCCAGCCCTTCCCGGTCTGTTGAACTGCCGGATGCCTTATCGGTAAATATACGGTTTGCTTTCACACCTGCGTCTTTGAGTGCTCTGACCTGAAGATCAAGAGACTGCTGACTGGTTGAGACCCGAGCGTAACCAAAAAGTCGCATAAAAATGTACCTTAAATCGAATATCGGACAACTCATGTCTATTATTACAAATTTACGATTTAATAGACATATTAATGTAACAGTTTTACGATGTCCGATAATTTATAACATTTCGTACGGTTGGAAAAATGTTACTAAATGCCCGTCAGGCAGGGAGGCCGATATGCCCGTTGACTTTCTGACCACTGAGCAGACTGAAAGCTATGGCAGATTCACCGGTGAACCGGATGAGCTTCAGCTGGCACGATATTTTCACCTTGATGAAGCAGACAAGGAATTTATCGGAAAAAGCAGAGGTGATCACAACCGTCTGGGCATTGCCCTGCAAATTGGATGTGTCCGTTTTCTGGGCACCTTCCTCACCGATATGAATCATACCTAGATTCTACGTCAGTACTTCAAAAAGCATAATCAAAGCCTTGATAAATATGCATTCCTTCGAAATTCAGCTTTCACCCATTGGGTGAAAGAAAAGTGCTCAAAAATATGTTAAATTATCAGCTTTTATGACTCGATATATGGTAAAATAATAGTAAGAAAAGTAGTAAAAAGGGGTTCTAATTATGATTAATAAAATTGATTTCAAAGCTAAGAATCTAACATCAAATGCAGGTCTTTTTCTGCTCCTTGAGAATGCAAAAAGCAATGGGATTTTTGATTTTATTGAAAATGACCTCGTATTTGATAATGACTCAACAAATAAAATCAAGATGAATCATATAAAGACCATGCTCTGCGGTCACTTCATTGGCATTGATAAGTTAGAACGTCTAAAGCTACTTCAAAATGATCCCCTCGTCAACGAGTTTGATATTTCCGTAAAAGAACCTGAAACAGTGTCACGGTTTCTAGGAAACTTCAACTTCAAGACAACCCAAATGTTTAGAGACATTAATTTTAAAGTCTTTAAAAAACTGCTCACTAAAAGTAAATTGACATCCATTACGATTGATATTGATAGTAGTGTAATTAACGTAGAAGGTCATCAAGAAGGTGCGTCAAAAGGATATAATCCTAAGAAACTGGGAAACCGATGCTACAATATCCAATTTGCATTTTGCGACGAATTAAAAGCATATGTTACCGGATTTGTAAGAAGTGGCAATACTTACACTGCAAACGGTGCTGCGGAAATGATCAAAGAAATTGTTGCTAACATCAAATCAGACGATTTAGAAATTTTATTTCGAATGGATAGTGGCTACTTTGATGAAAAAATTATCGAAACGATAGAATCTCTTGGATGCAAATATTTAATTAAAGCCAAAAGTTATTCTACACTCACCTCACAAGCAACGAATTCATCAATTGTATTCGTTAAAGGAGAAGAAGGTAGAGAAACTACAGAACTGTATACAAAATTAGTTAAATGGGAAAAAGACAGAAGATTTGTCGTATCTCGCGTACTGAAACCAGAAAAAGAAAGAGCACAATTATCACTTTTAGAAGGTTCCGAATACGACTACTTTTTCTTTGTAACAAATACTACCTTGCTTTCTGAAAAAGTAGTTATATACTATGAAAAGCGTGGTAATGCTGAAAACTATATCAAAGAAGCCAAATACGACATGGCGGTGGGTCATCTCTTGCTAAAGTCATTTTGGGCGAATGAAGCCGTGTTTCAAATGATGATGCTTTCATATAACCTATTTTTGTTGTTCAAGTTTGATTCCTTGGACTCTTCAGAATACAGACAGCAAATAAAGACCTTTCGTTTGAAGTATGTATTTCTTGCAGCAAAAATAATCAAAACCGCAAGATATGTAATCATGAAGTTGTCGGAAAACTATCCGTACAAGGGAGTGTATGAAAAATGTCTGGTATAATAAGAATATCATCAATAAAATTGAGTGTTGCTCTGTGGATAACTTGCAGAGTTTATTAAGTATCATTGCAGCAAAGATGAAATCAATGATTTATCAAAAATGATTGAAAGGTGGTTGTAAATAATGTTACAATGTGTGAGAAGCAGTCTAAATTCTTCGTGAAATAGTGATTTTTGAAGCTAATAAAAAACACACGTGGAATTTAGGGACTATTCATGTTGTTGTTATTTCGTATCTTCCAGAATAAGGAATCCCATGGTTAAAAAATCACTGCGCCAGTTCACGCTGATGGCGACGGCAACCGTCACGCTGTTGTTAGGAAGTGTGCCGCTGTATGCGCAAACGGCGGACGTACAGCAAAAACTTGCCGAATTAGAGCGGCAGTCGGGAGGCAGACTGGGTGTGGCATTGATTAACACAGCAGATAATTCGCAAATACTTTATCGTGCTGATGAGCGCTTTGCGATGTGCAGCACCAGTAAAGTGATGGCCGTGGCCGCGGTGCTGAAGAAAAGTGAAAGCGAACCGAATCTGTTAAATCAGCGAGTTGAGATCAAAAAATCTGACCTTGTTAACTATAATCCGATTGCGGAAAAGCACGTCAATGGGACGATGTCACTGGCTGAGCTTAGCGCGGCCGCGCTACAGTACAGCGATAACGTGGCGATGAATAAGCTGATTGCTCACGTTGGCGGCCCGGCTAGCGTCACCGCGTTCGCCCGACAGCTGGGAGACGAAACGTTCCGTCTCGACCGTACCGAGCCGACGTTAAACACCGCCATTCCGGGCGATCCGCGTGATACCACTTCACCTCGGGCAATGGCGCAAACTCTGCGGAATCTGACGCTGGGTAAAGCATTGGGCGACAGCCAACGGGCGCAGCTGGTGACATGGATGAAAGGCAATACCACCGGTGCAGCGAGCATTCAGGCTGGACTGCCTGCTTCCTGGGTTGTGGGGGATAAAACCGGCAGCGGTGGCTATGGCACCACCAACGATATCGCGGTGATCTGGCCAAAAGATCGTGCGCCGCTGATTCTGGTCACTTACTTCACCCAGCCTCAACCTAAGGCAGAAAGCCGTCGCGATGTATTAGCGTCGGCGGCTAAAATCGTCACCGACGGTTTGTAATAGCGGAAACGGAATGGGGAAACTCATTCCGTTTTTGTTTATCGCCTTAGACGGCAAAAGTGCTGTCGCCCACCTGCGCTTGCGCATACCAGGCCATAAGCTCCGTGGTTCCTGGTTCTCCTTCCGCTGGAGCCCAGTGCGCATAGTCATCGGCAGCCACGGGTTGATAGCCACCGTGTTTTACTTCAAAAATTATGCCACCGGTATCCAGCGACAGCACGGCATGCCAGGTTCCTGCGGCCATCTCCAGCACCGTACAGGTTTCCCCCAATATCGCCCGATGGGTGACGGTACCCCGATCGTCAAAATTCAGCACCACGAAACGACCCCTTAATGGCAACAGTAGCTCGAAGGTGTGAGGGTGTCGGTGCGGGCGCACGTAGGTCCCAGGTCATATTCCTTCCGGCGTCCGGCATTTTACCGCCAGACAGCTCGGGATTCGTGATATCACCGTTCTTGCAGAATACGGTCAGAGGGAAAATACCCGCCGTGAGCATGCAGCGCTGATACGTCAGCACTATCAGTATCGTGAATTTGCCTGGCCCTGGACATTTCGCCTTACCCGTCTTTTATATACCCGGAGCTGGATAAGCAACGAACGTCCTGGCCTGCTTTTCGATCTGGCGACAGGGTGGCTTATGCAACATCGTATTATTCTCCCCGGAGCCACTACGCTGACCCGGTTGATTTCAGAGGTAAGGGAAAAGGCGACGTTGCGCCTGTGGAACAAACTGGCACTGATACCGTCAGCCGAACAGCGTTCACAGCTGGAGATGCTGCTGGGGCCAACTGATTGCAGCCGCCTGTCTTTACTGGAATCACTGAAAAAGGGCCCTGTGACCATCAGTGGTCCGGCGTTTAATGAAGCAATTGAACGCTGGAAAACTCTGAACGATTTTGGCCTGCATGCTGAAAACCTGAGTACACTCCCGGCTGTGCGCCTGAAAAATCTCGCACGTTATGCTGGTATGACTTCGGTGTTCAATATTGCCAGGATGTCACCGCAGAAAAGGATGGCGGTTCTGGTTGCCTTTGTCCTTGCATGGGAAACGCTGGCGCTGGATGATGCATTGGACGTTCTGGACGCCATGCTGGCCGTTATCATCCGTGACGCCAGAAAGATTGGGCAGAAAAAACGGCTCCGCTCGCTGAAGGATCTGGATAAATCTGCATTGGCGCTCGCCAGCGCATGTTCGTACCTGCTGAAAGAAGAAACACCGGACGAATCGATTCGTGCTGAGGTGTTCAGCTACATCCCAAGGCAAAAGCTGGCTGAAATCATCACGCTTGTCCGTGAAATTGCCCGGCCCTCAGACGATAATTTTCATGAAGAAATGGTGGAGCAGTACGGGCGCGTTCGTCGTTTCCTGCCCCATCTGCTGAATACCGTTAAATTTTCATCCGCACCTGCCGGGGTTACCACTCTGAATGCCTGTGACTACCTCAGCCGGGAGTTCAGCTCACGGCGGCAGTTTTTTGACGACGCACCAACGGAAATTATCAGTCGGTCATGGAAACGGCTGGTGATTAACAAGGAAAAACATATCACCCGCAGGGGATACACGCTCTGCTTTCTCAGTAAACTGCAGGATAGTCTGAGGCGGAGGGATGTCTACGTTACCGGCAGTAACCGGTGGGGAGATCCTCGTGCAAGATTACTACAGGGTGCTGACTGGCAGGCAAACCGGATTAAGGTTTATCGTTCTTTGGGGCACCCGACAGACCCGCAGGAAGCAATAAAATCTCTGGGTCATCAGCTTGATAGTCGTTACAGACAGGTTGCTGCACGTCTTTGCGAAAATGAGGCTGTCGAACTCGATGTTTCTGGCCCGAAGCCCCGGTTGACAATTTCTCCCCTCGCCAGTCTTGATGAGCCGGACAGTCTGAAACGACTGAGCAAAATGATCAGTGATCTACTCCCTCCGGTGGATTTAACGGAGTTGCTGCTCGAAATTAACGCCCATACCGGATTTGCTGATGAGTTTTTCCATGCTAGTGAAGCCAGTGCCAGAGTTGATGATCTGCCCGTCAGCATCAGCGCCGTGCTGATGGCTGAAGCCTGCAATATCGGTCTGGAACCACTGATCAGATCAAATGTTCCTGCACTGACCCGACACCGGCTGAACTGGACAAAAGCGAACTATCTGCGGGCTGAAACTATCACCAGCGCTAATGCCAGACTGGTTGATTTTCAGGCAACGCTGCCACTGGCACAGATATGGGGTGGAGGAGAAGTGGCATCTGCAGATGGAATGCGCTTTGTTACGCCAGTCAGAACAATCAATGCCGGACCGAACCGCAAATACTTTGGTAATAACAGAGGGATCACCTGGTACAACTTTGTGTCCGATCAGTATTCCGGCTTTCATGGCATCGTTATACCGGGGACGCTGAGGGACTCTATCTTTGTGCTGGAAGGTCTTCTGGAACAGGAGACCGGGCTGAATCCAACCGAAATTATGACCGATACAGCAGGTGCCAGCGAACTTGTCTTTGGCCTTTTCTGGCTGCTGGGATACCAGTTTTCTCCACGCCTGGCTGATGCCGGTGCTTCGGTTTTCTGGCGAATGGACCATGATGCCGACTATGGCGTGCTGAATGATATTGCCAGAGGGCAATCAGATCCCCGAAAAATAGTCCTTCAGTGGGACGAAATGATCCGGACCGCTGGCTCCCTGAAGCTGGGCAAAGTACAGGTTTCAGTGCTGGTCCGTTCATTGCTGAAAAGTGAACGTCCTTCCGGACTGACTCAGGCAATCATTGAAGTGGGGCGCATCAACAAAACGCTGTATCTGCTTAATTATATTGATGATGAAGATTACCGCCGGCGCATTCTGACCCAGCTTAATCGGGGAGAAAGTCGCCATGCCGTTGCCAGAGCCATCTGTCACGGTCAAAAAGGTGAGATAAGAAAACGATATACCGACGGTCAGGAAGATCAACTGGGCACACTGGGGCTGGTCACTAACGCCGTCGTGTTATGGAACACTATTTATATGCAGGCAGCCCTGGATCATCTCCGGGCGCAGGGTGAAACACTGAATGATGAAGATATCGCACGCCTCTCCCCGCTTTGCCACGGACATATCAATATGCTCGGCCATTATTCCTTCACGCTGGCAGAACTGGTGACCAAAGGACATCTGAGACCATTAAAAGAGGCGTCAGAGGCAGAAAACGTTGCTTAACGTGAGTTTTCGTTCCACTGAGCGTCAGACCCCTAAAATCCTGATGCTGATGTAGTCCCGTTTTATCGTCATCACGAAGCTTTCTGCTATGCCATTGCTTTCCGGGCTTCGCACTGCTGTCGTACAAGGCTCCAGTCCCAGCAACCGGGCGAACGCCGGCACTGTTGGCAACTGCCTTCCGAAGCGTTTTTCCACCGCACCCAGCATGACATCCTGCACCGTTTCTTTGTCATAGCCTCCGGTGCTCGCTGCCCAGTCAATGATCTCCCTGTCGCAGCAGTCCTGCGCGAAGGTCACCCGCAACTTTTCGCCATTATCACAGCGGAACTCAAAGCCATCTGAGCACCAGCGCCGGTTACTTTCCGCTACTGCTACGCGCCCCTTATGGGCCCGCTTACGGCAAGGATCAGCGGGTTTACGTTCAAGAAGCAGATTATGCGTTCTCATAATGCGATACACCCGCTTTGCATTAACCACAGGCAGGCCGTCCCGCTCCGACTCCCGTCGCAGCAGCGCCCACACACGGCGATAACCATACGTCGGCAGGTCAGCCACCGCCATGTTTATCCGGGACAATACGGTGGTATCGTCAGAACGGGGCTGCCGTCTGCGATCCTGTCAGTCAGATGGCCGGTGAACCCGAATGCTCAACTGCGCACGCGACACGCCAAGACTTCTGCAAACGTCGCTTATTCGTCGTTCCCAGGCAACGAGGGCGCATGCGCAATCCATTTTTTTGCCCGGCCGAACTCCACGGCCTCTTTGAGTATCTCGGCTTCCATCGTCTTTTTGCCCAGAAGGCGCTGGAGTTCGCGAATTTGCTTATTGGCGGCAGCGAGTTCGGAGGCCGGCACCACTTCCTCGCCCGATGCAACAGCCGTCAGTGAACCGTCTTAATATTGCTTGCGCCATTTGAATATCTGGTTTGCATTGATGCCATGCAGGCGCGCGACATGAGACACGGTCATACCGGGCTCCATAGTCTGCTGAATAATGGCAATTTTTTCCTGCGGTGTACGACGCCGACGCCGCTCAGGTCCTGATAACACTTCAACCATCTTATCGTTCTGACTGGTATTAAACATAGTTCCAAGACTACCTCTTATTTTAAGAGAGTCGAAGTGTCTGGTGATCTATGGGGCCAGTCTAGCCCTCTTCCAAGTGTAGGGAGATATAGTCAAAGTTTGCTTCTCCGCCGATGAGTCCGCCCTGCGTCGGATAGTCCGATTTTTTACCGGCGAAGCACGGCTCTCCTAACCCTATCTAAAGCGAATAACTTTTTTCAACAGGGCCGCGTGCCAATGCAAGAGCGATAGGCGCTCTACGCGCCAATTTGACCACTTAAAACAGGTAAATTGAGGGGTTGTAATGTGTTGATGTAACAGGCTTTTATTTTAATGTCTTGGCATATGTATAATGGTAGTCTAGCCCTCCTTTCAACAAGGAGTACTCATGGAAACCTACAATCATACATATCGGCACCACAACTTTTCACATAAAGACTTAAGTGATCTCACCTTCACCGCTTGCACATTCATTCGCAGCGACTTTCGACGTGCTAACTTGCGTGATACGACATTCGTCAACTGCAAGTTCATTGAACAGGGTGATATCGAAGGCTGCCACTTTGATGTCGCAGATCTTCGTGATGCAAGTTTCCAACAATGCCAACTTGCGATGGCAAACTTCAGTAATGCCAATTGCTACGGTATAGAGTTCCGTGCGTGTGATTTAAAAGGTGCCAACTTTTCCCGAACAAACTTTGCCCATCAAGTGAGTAATCGTATGTACTTTTGCTCAGCATTTATTTCTGGATGTAATCTTTCCTATGCCAATATGGAGAGGGTTTGTTTAGAAAAATGTGAGTTGTTTGAAAATCGCTGGATAGGAACGAACCTAGCGGGTGCATCACTGAAAGAGTCAGACTTAAGTCGAGGTGTTTTTTCCGAAGATGTCTGGGGGCAATTTAGCCTACAGGGTGCCAATTTATGCCACGCCGAACTCGACGGTTTAGATCCCCGCAAAGTCGATACATCAGGTATCAAAATTGCAGCCTGGCAGCAAGAACTGATTCTCGAAGCACTGGGTATTGTTGTTTATCCTGACTAATTGCTTTGATGTGTGATTTTAAACGCTCAAATTTATAAAACGAATAATATTGTCAACCTTGCAATAATAGACATAGGGACAACCATGTATAAATTTTTACCCTCAGGCGTCTTCACAATAGAGCCATATAGCAGTGGGTCACTTAGTGGGCTTAATTTTTCCATTAAAGATAATATTAATATTGCTCAGTATAAAACATCATATGGTAGCCCATCTTGGCAAGTAAACATAAGGCTGCCATTTATAAGGCACTGTTGCAAAAATGTGGAGGTGATAGGGGTACTACGCCGGAACCCCAGATTTTTCCGTCCGTTCAAATTATCCACGGTTGAGCAGCTTGATCCCGTCCGCCCGCAGTTGACCAACAGGGGAAATATGCCTGTACAAAGTTTGCCGGGTTATCCCAAGTTCCTGGCATAGCGTACTGACCTTTGTTTCTGATTGTCCCATTGATGCCATTGCCAGTCGCAGTTTGACTGGCGTCATTTTATAAGGTCGGCCGCCGTTCCGCCCACGGGCTCTTGCTGATGCCAGACCTGCAGTCGTTCTTTCAGCAATCAGTTCGCGCTCAAACTCCGCCAGTGCGGCAAAGATACCGAAGACAAGCTTGCCAGCGGCCGTTGTTGTGTCGATAGTCGCCCCGTGACCGGTCAGCACTTTCAGACCGGTCCCCCTCGCGGTCAGGTCGTGCACTGTATTAATGAGATGACGAAGATCACGACCGAGGCGGTCCAGCTTCCATACGACCGAGAGCATAAAAAATATTGGGGCAGCGTGAGCTATGCTGCCATCGCTGGTCCCTTCCCGTCACTTTGAAAACCCGGATACCAGCAGACAAATTTATCCTGCAGTTCGTTATTCAAAACGGCGGTCCGGGTCTGTAACAAATAATGAGCCCCTTTTCTGCTCCACTGCATCTGCTGCTTTTTGGCCATTCGTCTGGCGATCACTTCATTGATCGTGGATTCCACAAACGCGGTTGATACCGGCTCTCCGTACCGACGCATTTCGCCGTAGTTTGGGATCATCATCTTATTATTCCGGATGTAGGTATACATTTCATCCAGATGTTTTTGCAGGGATTTCAGGCTAGGATAGCTGAGTTCAGGGTCATCGCAATACATAACGCAATTATCAATATGTTCCAGCGCAGCGACAACATTGCCATGCCAGAGATATCGTTTAATGCTTTCCAGCAGTGCCAGAACTTTACTCCCCGCCTCTGGATCTGATACCAGCAGTCCCCGGGCATATTGCATGAGCACCTTCAGCCTCATGGTGATATGAAACCAGTCCAGCACATGCGTTGACTCAGGGTACATACCGAACTGGAGGTCCCTGAGATTATCCGCGCCGTCGGACAGAAAAAATATCTGCTGGTTGGCCTGCATTCCCTGCGCTGAAAGGTGGGTCATGAGCCTGCGTTCCGGATGACAGTCATCCTTCTGAACAAAACCGAAGCGGCGGGTGTCAGCAGGCGCACCAACGGAAAAAGACTTCCCGGCAATAATTTCAAAATTACGCTTTTTGTCATCCCGATCGCGAACATAACCACCATCTATACCCACCACAAGCGGTTTTCCTGGCCTGGGCAGGTTCCCCCAGTCGCGGGGGCAGCCGGAAAGAAAACCTGAATGAGCTTCAGCCTCAGCGTCAAGACGCTGCGCCACCTGGCATAAATGATTCCTCACCGTTGAGGCATTCAGGCTGTGGCCCACCGGCAGAATATCTTTCAGCAGACGAGTCGTCATTTCATAGGAGATCATCGAGGCCCAGCGGGTTTCAATATATTTCAGTGCCGGGTGAGAATAATCGCCGGCCCAGTCGCTGAGCAAACTGACTGTCTTTGTATCACTCTCTTCACAACGGCACCGGTACACCCGAAGCCCGGATACCGGAATAACGCCAAACAGCGTCCGGTACCGTATTTTCTGTTTGCCTTTGATTCTGCGCGCAGCAAGGCAGTGAGGGCACCGGATATGGTGTTGAGTATATTCGTCTGCCTGCAGCTGGACCACCGACTGCTGGACCGTATTCAGCAACAGCTTGGATTCTGACACCGATAATCCGATGTCGTTCCGGGTCTCCCCTGATTTCTGGATTGTCATCAGTTCCTCCGTTCGACTGGAGCCTGATTCATCGGTGATGACTATCTGGAGCGTCAGTTGCATCATTGCCTCCTGCTGTGGTGGATGACTATCTCCCGGCTACTGGTTGTTCATCTGGTGACGAAGCTTATAATATGTGGAAACGCCAAGGCCCGCATGGTCGCAGGCGATCCTGAGCCTGACCCCTCTGCTTCTGAGTGCGTCAATTTCCTGGATCTTTTTGATATCGGCGCCGGGGCGCCCTGTTTTTTCACCCCGTGCTTTTTTCGCGGCGATGCCGTCGGCCTGCCTTTCCTTCAGTAAGGCTCGTTCAAACTGGCTGAATGCCGACATCATGTGCAGCTGCAGTTCCTGCATCGGATTGTTTGTGCCGGCGCTGAACGTCAGCTGCTCTTTCAGAAAAATAAGGGTAACGCCCTGGTCACGAAGCCGGGTGGTGACAGCGCACATATCCGACATATTCCGGCAAAGGCGATCGATGGAATGAACCAGAAGCGTATCACCAGGGCGTAATTGCCCCAGGAGTTCCTGTAACCCCGGGCGGTTTGTGTCCTTCGCGCTGGCATGCTCAACACAAATTTTATCAGGCTGAAAACCCGCCTTTGACAATGCCTCTTCCTGACGGGCCGTATTCTGATCGGCCGAGCTTACCCTGATGTAGGCATATTGCACGCAAAACCTCCGGAAGGTCTTTAAACATCATAGAGATTTAAAGAATAATCCATAAACACTGATTTAGGGAGGTTTATAGACATTTTTTCGGGGATCTGAGAGGCATGCTGAAAACGTATACCTTTATAGACATCAGTCAGCGACGACGGCCCAGCCAGATAACTTCAGGCTCCAGTACCGGAGATGCAAGGTCGAGCCTGCTCAGTTGCCGGTTGATTTTGTGGCGGTTGAACCTGACAGCATCCAGGTCGTCAGCAAAAGGGCGGATCTCGCCGACCGTTGTTTCATCATCCGCATTAACGATAGCTTCAAGAAACGCCAGGGTTTTATCGAACTCATCCGCAGCTGTGGCTCCGGGCATACCATGGCCGCTTATACAAAACGGCGCTTTCAGCGTAGAGTTTTCATAAATGGCCTCAACACGAATGTCATGAAGCCAGTGCTCAAAGAAATTGTATTCATAGGTAAAGCGATCGCCAGCATCAAAAGCAAAATCATCAATCACGACCCGGAACGGATTATCGACAAAACCGATGCCTCCTTCGTAGGAGATACCGTAATCTTTGCCATAAATGTGAAATTGATGGAGATGGTCGTCCCCCCAGCCCTGCACTATCTGGAAAATGAAGTGAAGCGCGGCCAGTGACGTGTCGGCAGCAATTCTCAGCCGACGCCAGACCATCGGACTGACTCCATGAACTGCTATTTTGATGACGTAGATCTTCATAGTCAGCAGGTATTGTTATGAAATGATGGTGGTTATTTTAACCCCTGTAGATGGCATCATTCGATGGCTGCCCCGAGGTTTTTCATGCTCTCCTTATTCAAAGGCCTTACATTTCAAAAACTCTGCTTACCAGGCGCATTTCGCCCAGGGGATCACCATAATAAAATGCTGAGGCCTGGCCTTTGCGTAGTGCACGCATCACCTCAATACCTTTGATGGTGGCGTAAGCCGTCTTCATGGATTTAAATCCCAGCGTGGCGCCGATTATCCGTTTCAGTTTGCCATGATCGCATTCAATCACGTTGTTCCGGTACTTAATCTGTCGGTGTTCAACGTCAGACGGGCACCGGCCTTCGCGTTTGAGCAGAGCAAGCGCGCGACCATAGGCGGGCGCTTTATCCGTGTTGATGAATCGCGGGATCTGCCACTTCTTCACGTTGTTGAGGATTTTACCCAGAAACCGGTATGCAGCTTTGCTGTTACGACGGGAGGAGAGATAAAAATCGACAGTGCGGCCCCGGCTGTCGACGGCCCGGTACAGATACGCCCAGCGGCCATTGACCTTCACGTAGGTTTCATCCATGTGCCACGGGCAAAGATCGGAAGGGTTACGCCAGTACCAGCGCAGCCGTTTTTCCATTTCAGGCGCATAACGCTGAACCCAGCGGTAAATCGTGGAGTGATCGACATTCACTCCGCGTTCAGCCAGCATCTCCTGCAGCTCACGGTAACTGATGCCGTATTTGCAGTACCAGCGTACGGCCCACAGAATGATGTCACGCTGAAAATGCCGGCCTTTGAATGGGTTCATGTGCAGCTCCATCAGCAAAAGGGGATGATAAGTTTATCACCACCGACTATTTGCAACAGTGCCCTCAATAACGTGATCGAGGCCGATCACGGAAAGCTCAAGATACTGATCAAGCCGGTGCGCGGTTTCAAATCGATCCCCACGGCCTATGCCACGATCAAGGGATTCGAAGTCATGCGAGCCCTGCGCAAAGGACAGGCTCGCCCCTGGTGCCTGCAGCCCGGCATCAGGGGCGAGGTGCGCCTTGTGGAGAGAGCTTTTGGCATTGGGCCCTCGGCGCTGACGGAGGCCATGGGCATGCTCAACCACCATTTCGCAGCAGCCGCCTGATCGGCGCAGAGCGACAGCCTACCTCTGACTGCCGCCAATCTTTGCAACAGAGCCCGCCGTGCTAGTCTGCTCGGTGATGGTGGAGTGAAGCCAACCCGCAATCGGGTTATGAATCTGCATCGCGATTCGCAATCAGCTGTCTCTTGAGCATGTCGAACTCCTGCGATGTTATCTCGCCGTGCTCGTGCTGCTACACCAACTTGTCCAACTCATCCGCCACACCGCTCCCCACCACCTGCGATGGCCAGGTTGTTTGCTGGGCGCATTGGCGGAGTATCGTCTCGACCCGGGACACCCACACCGGCACAACCTTACGGGAGTGATTCACTGTCAAAGAATCGGCCCGGTGCTCTGACGCAAGTATCGGGATGGTCACCATTTGTAAGCCGTAGACCTGAGTGGTGATCAAGACTTCGATACCACCGACCGTACCGGTACTAATCGACGACGGTCGTGTTCGTCGCCTGCCGCAGGGACTCTGCACACCTCCGTTTACGCATGTGCCTGGAGGAGTTGGAAATCGTCGTGTTCGGGAAACATTAAACACAGGATGGCAGCGATCTGAGCCAGCACATGATCAGCTAGCTCACCATCCGGATCGACGGCCCACTGCATCGTCGCGCCAGCGATGACCGAGTGCAGGAGCAACTCAGCTGCCGCAGGAGCACCTGGGGGCAGTCGCTTGCGGATCCCCTCCACCACCGCGCGGTTCCGCTGGATCGCAAGCGTGCGTAGCTCCGGCACCTGGAGCTCGTACCAGGAGATGAGATAGTTCACCGAGAAGTCGTTGCGAGTGTTCATGCTCCGAACGAGCACCTGCAAAAATTCCCAGAGCCCTTGCGGCCCTGCGCCTATCGGTATCGCATTCAGGTAATGCCGCACCTGCTCGACGCCGCGCTCCATCATCCTCACCAGCAGCGTATCGCGGTTGGTGAAGCGCTGGATTAACGCTGCGCGGGAGAGCCCCACCTCCTTTGCTACTCCGCTGAGCGTGAACTCTATGGGACCGCAACGCTTCAGCACTACGGTGGCGGCCTCGAGTACCTCGTCATCGGACTTGAGCTTGGGGCGGGGCATCAGTGTTCACCTTCTGTATGGGTTGGGGCGGAGGCTGTGGCTGCCGCCGCCATTGTAGCAAATTGAAGACGGAGCGAGAGTAGAGCCACGAGCCCCGCAAACACGGCCGATACAACGAGGCCAGGGAGCGGACCAGCAAGGTCGACAAACGCGCCGGCCGCAAGCATAACCATGGGCGAGGCTGACAGCATCACCGCCGAGACCGTGCCGAGTACCCGGCCGAGAAGTTCTGGCGGCGTGCGGTTGTAGATGGCAGCGTTGAGAATGGGAGAGACTGAGCCGGTCAGCAGTCCCACGAGCGCGCCCAACAACATCAGCACCGGCACGCCTGGCAACTGTGAAAGCAGAAGCGAGCCCACCGCAGAGCCACAAAATGCCACCGCCAGCCAGTTCTGCGCTGATATCCGGGCGCCGACCGACGCATGAATGGCAATGCCAAGGAGACCACCAGCCCCCATCATTGAGGAGAACAGCCCGAGCTCTGCTACTTGGCGTCCTGCATCTACAAACAGCGCAGGCATGATGACGCTGCCGTTGGCGCCAACGATGCCCACGAAGATCATCACTATACCAAAGAGAGGGCGCAGCAGGGGTTCGCTCCAGAGAAAAGCGACGCCGGCGCGCATGGAGAGAGTCGCCGTCGTGGTCATCGTCCGAGCGGCACGCGCGGGAAGCACCCACGCGCCGAGCAGACCTGCAAGGACGGAGCAGAACGCCGTCAGCCCGAGCGTTGGCGCAGCGCCAAGCAGGCCGATTGCGGCCCCCCCAAGGGCCGGGCCACCTAGAATCGCGACGTTCCCGATCACCGCTTTCAGTGACGAGACGCGCTCAACGGAGAGCCCGGCGACGTGGCCGAGTTTGGGCAGCTCACTGTCCTGCGCGGCCATACCGGGTGCGTCGAACGCAGCACCGAGCACCACGCAAGCGATCAGCCCAGTGTTCGAGAGGGCGCCAACGGCATCGAGCAGTGGGATGCTCGCCATGGCCACGCCGCCCACCACACCCGAGATCAATGCGACGGGCGCGCGCCCGAACCGATCGACGAGGCCACCACCAACCCACGCGCCGATGATGGTCGCGATGACGCTGCTAGCGGCCGTGGCGCCCGCCCAGGCCGCGCTCTTTGTATGAGACAGGACGAACCATGGAAGCGCGAGGGCCGCCACCGCGTTGCCGATCCGGAAGAGAAAGGTCGCCGCGAACAGCGTCGCGAGCGGGCTATATCGACGTTCGCTCATTCCGCTGCGGCGAGCTGCGCCTTCGCCGCAGCGAGGTACTCTTCGTTACCCGAGTCGAGGGCGAAGAGTGCGTAGGTGACCGCCCCGAACGCAAGGCGCTCCGCGATGTGGTGGGCGAGCCGCGGCCACACCCGGCCACCGGCCGCTTCATACGTGAGGAGGAGCTTCGCGAGCCCCTCTTCACCAAAGACCATAAGGTGCGCGGCCATGTCGATGGCAGGGTCATCAACGCGGGCCTCGCTCCAGTCGATCATCCCGCTGACGCGCTCCGTGTTGTCGATGAGCACATGGCCCACGTAGAGATCGCCATGCACCACCACGGAGAAATCTGGCCACGACGAATCGTCGTCGAGCCAGCGCTGCCACCGGTGGAGGCGCTTGTCGTTCACCACGAACTCGCGTCGGACGCGGTCAACGTCGTCGGCCACCTTCTGACGGGCCTGCGTCGGTGTACGGATGAGCATCCCCGCATCCACGGCGGCGGAAATGGGGACGGCATGCAGGGCGGCGAGCGCGGTCGCGAAGCTCTCCGCGAAGACCTCCGAGTCCTGCGGCACGACCCAGTCGGGCGTGGACGAACCAGGCTGGATGACCATCGCAGTCGAGTCTTCGAGCATGGGATAGGCAACGAGCTCGGCGTTGGCCACGCGCCAGTCCGGCACCGCGAACGGCAGGCGATTCTTGAGCATTGCCAGCACCCGCGCCTCTGGTTCGACCTTCGCGCTTACCTCGGCTCGGCGCGGGATGCGCAGCACCCACCGACGTCCATCGTCGACGGTGGCGATCACGATCCTATAGTCGAGCCCAAGCTCATTGACAGTCAGCGGGCCATGGAGCTTGAGCCCATGTCGGGCTGCAAGTGCGTACAGTTGGGAGGTATCGGCGGTCGTGACTACGGTCATGATTCACTCCTGAGGGCTTGACGGGTTTAGCCACCTAAATGTAACAGTCACGTCGGTTATATTCAATCCGGCACTGTTGCAAAGTTAGCGATGAGGCAGCCTTTTGTCTTATTCAAAGGCCTTACATTTCAAAAACTCTGCTTACCAGGCGCATTTCGCCCAGGGGATCACCATAATAAAATGCTGAGGCCTGGCCTTTGCGTAGTGCACGCATCACCTCAATACCTTTGATGGTGGCGTAAGCCGTCTTCATGGATTTAAATCCCAGCGTGGCGTTGATTATCCGTTTCAGTTTGCCATGATCGCATTCAATCACGTTGTTCCGGTACTTAATCTGTCGGTGTTCAACGTCAGACGGGCACCGGCCTTCGCGTTTGAGCAGAGCAAGCGCGCGACCATAGGCGGGCGCTTTATCCGTGTTGATGAATCGCGGGATCTGCCACTTCTTCACGTTGTTGAGGATTTTACCCAGAAACCGGTATGCAGCTTTGCTGTTACGACGGGAGGAGAGATAAAAATCGACAGTGCGGCCCCGGCTGTCGACGGCCCGGTACAGATACGCCCAGCGGCCATTGACCTTCACGTAGGTTTCATCCATGTGCCACGGGCAAAGATCGGAAGGGTTACGCCAGTACCAGCGCAGCCGTTTTTCCATTTCAGGCGCATAACGCTGAACCCAGCGGTAAATCGTGGAGTGATCGACATTCACTCCGCGTTCAGCCAGCATCTCCTGCAGCTCACGGTAACTGATGCCGTATTTGCAGTACCAGCGTACGGCCCACAGAATGATGTCACGCTGAAAATGCCGGCCTTTGAATGGGTTCATGTGCAGCTCCATCAGCAAAAGGGGATGATAAGTTTATCACCACCGACTATTTGCAACAGTGCCAGAGCGAGGCCCATTGACGCCACAACGTAGGCGAGGCCACCTCCCAGTAGAACGGGGCGGCGCCCCAGTCGGTCCGATAGCGGTCCAAACAAGAGCTGACCGGCACCAATCATGACCAAGTACGTTGTCAGCGTAAGCTGAATTGTGCTCGCTGTCGTACCAAGCGCGTTTGGCATAAACGGCACTGCTGGCAAGTACATGTCCATGCCGAGTGATGCCAATAAATCGAACGGTGATAACAACAACACCGTGGCGGCAAGGGAGTACCGCCAACTAAAGTTTTTTGAGCGCACGAAACCATCTCCTTGAACAAAGGATTTGGCGGCGCTCCCGTAGAGCAAAAGGATTCATGAGAACGCCGCAACAACCGAAAAATGAAGGTTGCTGCGGCTTACTTGTCTGCGTTCTTGGAAGTGCTCATCTGCTGACTATCTCATGATTGAATTTGAATCGTAACAACTTTCAAGCAACTCTGCGAGGAGCCTTATTGTGCGCCCAACGCCGCCATAAACGGCGACAGGGTGGCGCGCCTATTGCGCATAAAATGGCGAAGCCATGCGCAACAGGCGCGGAATCTCTGGCGTCCGGTTTGATGGCTTTGTTATGCAAAGGACTAGTCTTCAATGACGTGTAAACCACGGCGCTTTAAGTCCTCTAACGAATCCAACATTCCCCTTATTAATTCAACAGGATGCCCCTCCCAGTCTTCAACAACGCCAACAATTCTCAAGGGTTCGCAGGTTCTATAGGACTGTGTTGGATTACCGGGAAATTTTTTGTTCGTAAGATTCGGATCGTCTTCGAACGGTCCTGTTGGCTCAACTATGTATATGTAGCCGCGACCCTCGAGGCCAGACAGTGACATAGCAAGTTCAGCTCCCCAAACTGCTGGCTCCATCAAGGCTGAAAAGTAGATGTGCTTAAGAATACGACCGTCCTCGAAATGAGAGATGAACCCTGTGGTTAGCAAGTCACCAATCGCCAAATTGGCTTTGGTTCCATGATAGAACGGTCCTTGCACCTGCTTGTAATTATCATGAGAGATGGGAATCCAATCTTTTACCATTTTAAGACCCTTAATTGTTGGGATTTGGCTGCATAACGTCGCTATCAATCGCGGAAAAGGCGTAGTGCGCGAAGCGAACGAAGCTTTTTGCCGTCGATTGCATAGCTTTGTTAACCCTTTTTCCAAATTTGATAGCAATAGTTAATGTTTGAAGTAAAGTGTTGCTCAAAAACAACTTCGAAGGTATTTGGAATACTCGGGAAGAAAACATCCCCCTCTGGCTCGATGTCGATCGTCGATAAGTGGAGCGTAGAGGCCATGGGTAATGTTTCTCGGTAAATTTCTCCGCCACCAGACACTATAACGTGACCGGTGAATTCAGCTAGCCTGTCCATGGCCTCTTCGATTGACTGAAATACAACTACATTGTCATCATTTGATGTCCAACCTGAGCGGGTAACGACCGCGTATTTCCTATTGGGGAGTGCGCCCATAGATTCAAACGTCTTGCGACCCACCAGAAGCCACTGATTGTAGGTCAATGCTTTAAAAAGTAGCTGCTCCCCTTTCGCGGACCAGGGTATGTCTGGACCGCAACCAATCACGCCGTTTTTCGCTTTCGCAGCCATCAATGATACTTTCAAGGTTCTCATCCTGGGTTAACTTTGTTTTAGGGCGACTGCCCTGCTGCGTAACATCGTTGCTGCTCCATAACATCAAACATCGACCCACGGCGTAACGCGCTTGCTGCTTGGATGCCCGAGGCATAGACTGTACAAAAAAACAGTCATAACAAGCCATGAAAACCGCCACTGCGCCGTTACCACCGCTGCGTTCGGTCAAGGTTCTGGACCAGTTGCGTGAGCGCATACGCTACTTGCATTACAGTTTACGAACCGAACAGGCTTATGTCCACTGGGTTCGTGCCTTCATCCGTTTCCACGGTGTGCGTCACCCGGCAACCTTGGGCAGCAGCGAAGTCGAGGCATTTCTGTCCTGGCTGGCGAACGAGCGCAAGGTTTCGGTCTCCACGCATCGTCAGGCATTGGCGGCCTTGCTGTTCTTCTACGGCAAGGTGCTGTGCACGGATCTGCCCTGGCTTCAGGAGATCGGAAGACCTCGGCCGTCGCGGCGCTTGCCGGTGGTGCTGACCCCGGATGAAGTGGTTCGCATCCTCGGTTTTCTGGAAGGCGAGCATCGTTTGTTCGCCCAGCTTCTGTATGGAACGGGCATGCGGATCAGTGGGCACTGTTGCAAAGTTAGCGATGAGGCAGCCTTTTGTCTTATTCAAAGGCCTTACATTTCAAAAACTCTGCTTACCAGGCGCATTTCGCCCAGGGGATCACCATAATAAAATGCTGAGGCCTGGCCTTTGCGTAGTGCACGCATCACCTCAATACCTTTGATGGTGGCGTAAGCCGTCTTCATGGATTTAAATCCCAGCGTGGCGTTGATTATCCGTTTCAGTTTGCCATGATCGCATTCAATCACGTTGTTCCGGTACTTAATCTGTCGGTGTTCAACGTCAGACGGGCACCGGCCTTCGCGTTTGAGCAGAGCAAGCGCGCGACCATAGGCGGGCGCTTTATCCGTGTTGATGAATCGCGGGATCTGCCACTTCTTCACGTTGTTGAGGATTTTACCCAGAAACCGGTATGCAGCTTTGCTGTTACGACGGGAGGAGAGATAAAAATCGACAGTGCGGCCCCGGCTGTCGACGGCCCGGTACAGATACGCCCAGCGGCCATTGACCTTCACGTAGGTTTCATCCATGTGCCACGGGCAAAGATCGGAAGGGTTACGCCAGTACCAGCGCAGCCGTTTTTCCATTTCAGGCGCATAACGCTGAACCCAGCGGTAAATCGTGGAGTGATCGACATTCACTCCGCGTTCAGCCAGCATCTCCTGCAGCTCACGGTAACTGATGCCGTATTTGCAGTACCAGCGTACGGCCCACAGAATGATGTCACGCTGAAAATGCCGGCCTTTGAATGGGTTCATGTGCAGCTCCATCAGCAAAAGGGGATGATAAGTTTATCACCACCGACTATTTGCAACAGTGCCACGCAAAGACGTAATGAGCAGTGTATCCCCTGCCACAATACCCTCTTCAGGGATGCTGTCAGTGGACGTCCAGTACTGACCCGCCAGCAAAGAATGAAATCGCTCTAAACGGTCAATGCTATTTTTGCTGACCAGGTCACCCATATACTTTTCCTTCCAGATTCGTGTGTTAGGTGAATCATACCAGATTGCCCTTGCCGTCTAATAACGCAGAAAACTGTGAATCCAAAATTCCTTAAATTCAAACCTGTCCAATATAAAAGATGGCTCTTTTTCTTATCCAGTGTTAAGCGATAATGCTCAATTTTATTTCATTATTGTCAGAATCAAAATAATCTGAAAATAAAAAAGGCTTCAGAATTGAAGCCTCTATATTATACAACGTGAATGTATTTTATTTATCTTTCACCGGGTTCATTTCCCAGTATCTTTCACGTACGTTTTCTTGGCAATGGTCCGCTCGCTCCGGCGTGTCCCTTTTACGAGTAGCAAATGCTTCAATTACGGCATTCAAGTCTTTTTCTTTGATTTTAGATCCAACAGGCAAGTTTTCTTCAAACTCAGTCCTTACCAGTTCTTTCGTTTTTTTATAATCGGTTTCACTTTGGATTTCAGGTTTTAAACAAATATCGGCAACCATCACATCTGATTTGCCCGGGATCGGTTTTTTCCCGTTTTCAGATGCAAGGACCGCAGAGGAGGTAAAGGCGACAGACAGAGTTGCACATAACAGAAGGTATTTTAATTTCATGACTCACTCCATGATTATCAATGATGGTTGCTCAGACACATCATTTATACCATGCCTGTCACCGAATACGAGATCCCCATATTTTGGCTTTAAATATTATCCAATAGGGTTTCATACACCTGGCTTCTGAAAGCAAGGTTCAAGGAGCTTCAGGGGGAAATCAGATTGTTGTCGACCCAGTACTTGTGCAAACCTACCACCCAATTCCTGGAAATGGACGAAAGTTCATGCGCCAGTTCACGACAGCATTCAGGCGTAAAAATACGTATGGGTCCTGAAGTACCGATATCAACAGACATGATAAACTCCAGAATGTTGCCATGGCATAGGTTGTTTCTCAGCCTGACAATTTCTGCTTCAGGTGTTCTCCCGGCTGCTACCTTAACCAACATATCCTGCTCGGCTGGAAATGAAAGTAATTCTACCGGCACCCCTTCCTGCTTGGCCTTTCTCAGTAAGGCATTACTCATTACGGAGATACCCTCCAAGTCCACCAGCTCAGGAGCTGCATGCTGATCGTTAACTGTTGGTTTCAGCATCAGCGACTTCAACGTAACCATGAGTGATGTTTCAATCCCGTTCAGGAAGCTCGTACAGGCCGGTATCCATAGTTCGTGATGCAACGCCTCGGTTGCTTGTTTAAAGAACCAGTCAATCACGGGGACAGTGTGATAATCATAATAGTGATTTATCTCGCTGAATCTTGACATATAAGCATCGTACTCAGCCTGGTCTTCAGGAGATAAAAAATTTGGTGGGAGGGGCATCAGAATCCTTTCATCCTAGCTTGTATACCTTCTTCGTAGGCCAGCTCGCCATTATCGGTAAAAGATGGTTTTTGGTGTTTGTGACAAAGCTTAATTTTTCGTCAGGCTCGATAGCGTTACCGGAGAGATTTGATCTTTTCTCTGTAACTCGCAATACTGTTTATACATACAGTATGAGAATTCGAGTGTAGCTATGTCTGTTATCCTTGAGCACATTAGCAACAAGCCTTACGAAATGGCACCTTTTTTCAGTGATTTACTGAGCTGTGGAGTGATGAGTCCGTGCGCCGGGCATGAAGATAATGAATTAAATTTGCATGAATATGTAGTCCGTAACCGCCCCTCAACCTTCTTTGTCAGGGCGGCGGGCCTCAGTATGATCAATGCCGGTATCAATGATGGCGCTATTCTGGTTGTGGATCGGTCTTTAACGGCACGACACGGCTCTATCGTCGTTGCGCTGGTGGATGGAGAGTTCACGGTAAAGATCTTACACACGTATCCTGAGCTGCTTTTGATGCCTTCTAATCCAGCCTATAAGCCGATACGTGTAAATCCCGAATCCCTTGAGATATGGGGCGTCGTCACCTTTGCACTGAATCAGTTTAGCCATGTACATGCACGTTGATATTAACGGGGCCTATGCGGCATTTGAGTGTGCGATGGATCCCAAGCTGGCAAAAAAGCCGCTCATCATAGCCAGCAATAACGATTCGTCCGTCATTGCAATGAATAAACTGGCTAAAAGCGTTGGTATTAAGCGTGGGACCCCAATTTTTAAGTGCAGGGATTTGATTCAGCAACACCAGATCGAAGTCCGGAGCTCTAACTTTACTTTGTATGAAGACTACTCAAATCGCTTCCATGAAACGCTGGAAAGCTTCGCGCCTCAATCGAGTCGATATAGCATAGATGAAAATTTCATGTTATTGAAAAACATGAACAAGATAATAGATTATGAAGATTACGGCCGGTTGATCAGAAGTACACTTCTTCATAATCTGTCCCTTACCTGTGGTGTGGGGTGTTCAAGCACCAAAACCCTGGCTAAATTATGCACCTATGCGAGCAAACGATGGGCAGCTACAGGCGGGGTTGTAGTTTTGACTGATCAGGCCAGGATCAGGAAGCTCCTGGGCCTTATCAGTACCAGAGAAATATGGGGTATTGGTCAAAAGATCAGTGAACGCCTGTCGGCTTTCGGGATCATCACTGCCGGTGATTTTTATAATAGCGACGTTCGCTTTTTACGTAAAAGCTTTGGCGTTGAAATCGAGCGTACCTGGCGGGAACTGCATGGCGAACCATGTTTCCGGCTGCATGAATCCCCTCCTGTCCGGCAACAGATTATCGTTTCCAGAAGTTTTGGTCAGCGCCTTAATGAGATAGGCAAGCTACATGAGGCAGTTTCATTTTTTACCGCCCGGGCGGCAGAGCAGCTGCGCAAGGATGGCTCGTGGACCCGTCAAATCACAGTCTTCATTCAGAGCAGCAATTATGCGCAAGGTGAAAACCGCTACAGCAATTGTGGTATCGAGCCGCTTACCGCTACACAGGACACCCGCGATCTGGTTGATGCAGCCATGACCATCCTGAACCGCATTTACAAACCCGGGATAGCGTATGCGAAAGCTGGGGTAATGCTCTCCGCTATGACTGACGGCACAGAGCAACTCAGCCTGTTTGATGAGCGCCCGGCCAGGCCTGGCAGTCAGGCACTGATGAAAGTTATGGACCGGTTCAATAAAGAAAAGCGCGGAGCTCTGTTTTTGCTGGGGGAAGGCATTCAACAGGATTTTCGTATGAAACAGGCCATGCTATCACCGAGATATACGACCCGCTGGGATGAATTACTCGTTGTAAAAGCGTAGCGGCCATGACCGGCATGGCCGTACTCATCAAAAGTGAAAGTAACTTTAGGCCCCGCGAGCTTTTTCGATTGCGCCCTGCAAAGTTGCTGCGTCCATAGCCCCGGGGATAAATGTGGTAGTCGCCGCATTCGGCTTTTTCATATTCATAATGATGAAGCCGGGTGTGCCGGTGATCCCAAGCGCTTCGCCCAGCTGCATGTTGCCGGAGATCACGTTTTCATATCGGTTTTTTTCCCTGTCAGAAAACGTGCTGTTAAACCCTGACTTATCCACCACAGTATTAAAGTCGCTGAGTTCGAATTTGCGTTGAGAGGTCATGAAGGTATGAGCCACAGCCATCAGGTTGTTGTGGTATTTACGATAGGCTTCAGCACCGAAATTCTGATAGACGTGCAGACCCGTAGCGGCCCCCATGGCAGATACAGGTTTTGAACCGGCAAAAATCGGGAATTCTTTAAAGAAGAATTTTACATCTTTGCTCTGATTCATTACCGATTCAACAACAGGTGTAACCCGCATGCAGTAAATACACTGATAGTCGAAGAACTCGATTACCGCGACGTCGGCGTCATCCGGGCCGATGTTTGGCGTCTCCTTGGTATCCAGCAGAGCTGGCGCATATGGAATTATTCGTTCCACTGAGGCACTTACGTTCTGATTTTCCAGCGCCTTACCTGCTTCCACTAAATAATGGGGATTTTTTACCAGGTAAGTAGCGGCAATTTTGCCAATTTCTTCCTCACTGAGCACCTTCGGTTTAAAATAAGTTGCCGCGATTAACGCCGAGGCAGCGGTAGCAATTACCGCAGAAATTAAAATCGTGGCCATCGGTTTTAAATAAAATTCTTTAGACATAGCTACCTTTATGCTTTTCAGCCTGTTAGTTATTAACCTGCGATGGATTATACTGGCCCGGTAAATCGGAATTATTCGTGAAACAATGCTTTTTGGAGATTAAAGGATGATTAGGCAGGGCTTTATACTCACAACCGCAATGCTTTTGAGTGGTTGTGGATATCATTTCGCAAACCAGGTAGATGCGTACGATCTAATGCCTCGTCCTGTTACAAATAAAAGGTTTCAGATAGTCCCTCCGGACGAAAGTATTCAGTCCAGAATGTTTTCAGGCCGTTTTGCTGATGGATTAGCAAAAAAAGGAGTCATTATTTCCACTCACCAGCCAGATTATGTGCTCAGGTTCCGAATGAGCAGCTCACAGGAGAACATGCAGTATAGCGAGCAGCTTCTTACTGGGGTGACAGGCTACGTTGTAGATAAAAAGACAACGAGAACTGACAAGCATGGCGAATCGCATACTGACTATGACTACAGGCCGGTCGATGGGGTAATAGGCACTGAGACGATGTCGCAGATGCACTATATGCGACAGCTGGATGTCGAGGTATACCCGTCAGCGAAAGGAGCAAAGCAGGTTCTGAAAGTGAGTATGCAAAGCAATGCACCTGTGCCGTCAGACAGCATTGCTTATTCAGCAATGATCGACGCCTTTACTGATAAATTTGATGCGCCGCTGCGTTCCGGAAATTATGTTGCAGTGATCCCCTGGAACTGAAAGCAGACGGCGGGAAGAGAATGTTCAAAAGTGACTTTTGGACACGCACATAAACGTGGCTATCGCCCTCCCCCATTAAAATCATAAAGTCGGTAAAGATCGCCCATCGTGATGGAATTGGGCTTATTAATGATTAGATACTGTAACTGTTCTTTATGTTGAGTACTGGCGGCTGCATTCATAAGCACTTCCAGGTAGAACTTGTAGCCTATGCTTCGCTCTGAATACATATACTGGAACTGCATCAGTAAAATGCCTGACATAACATACAACAGCAGCAGACTGAGTAACACAGTGCTATCAGGCTGTTCCAGTGCCATACTGACATACCCTGAACCCAGAATGCACAGAAGCCAACCCGTCATTAGAGCAGGCACCCTACGACTCAGACGTTCATAACAACGTTTTATTACGGGATCCCGGAGATACTTTTTGTCAGGTATCCCCGTTGCCCTGATGACGAAGTTACTGAGTATCGACATCTTTTTTCCTTCTGGACGCTCTCAGTCAATAAATCAGGCCAGGCGCTCATTGAAAGCTACCACGAGCTGCGAATCGGGATTTTTTACCAGTTCGGGCCGGATAACTTTTAGTTGCCTCGTTGGGGCGAGCTCATCTGTAGGCCTGATGGTGGTATTACCCGGCCCCTTGCGGGTACTGTCGGTGTTTACCTTGAGCTTTTTATTTCCCAGGTAGCTTTCCATCTTTTTAGAGATGGTGTCACCTGTGGTCGCAACACCAGAGAGTTCCTTTAGTTGTTCACCTTGATCCATTTGTACCGATGACATCAGAAATACGATTCCTGGATCGTTTTCCGTTCCACAGGCTCCGTACTGACATTGTGCAGCGAAAACGGGCTGTACACCTACAGCAACCAGCATTAACGTACTCAGTAAAGTAGATTTCATACACACCTCTTACAGTCGGAAAAGTTACTTTTGCGCAGCGCCCATTTGGGTCACCAGGTTTTCCGGGCTCAGCCACCCCGTAAATAACTGCGGTTTGCCGCTTAGTGTCACCATGGTAGGAGTACCTTGCAGCGGGATTGTTGAGGCCACCTGGAAATGCGATTTGATAATGTTTAAGCAAGCCTCATCAGGACGTCCTTCCGGGATAGTTGAAACCGGATTCATCGCTGCATCCAGAGCTTCGTTTGGCTTTGCTGAACACCAGATTTTGGCCATGTTCCCGGCTACTACCGAGTTCAGTCCTGCACGTGGGAATGCAAGAAACTTAATCGAAATACCGGCATCAAGATAAGACTTCAGATCATGATGCAGTTTTTGGCAGTATCCACAGGTTATATCGGTAAAGATAGCAAGCCGGTATTTTTCGTTTGGTGATTTGTAGTCGATGGATTTTGTTTTGGATGCGAATTCCCGGACGCCCATTAAAATGGCCTGCTCAGTGGTGTTTACCACATCTTTACCTTTCACGTGGAATAAGCTTCCGGTAAAAATGTAATCTCCGTCTTTGCTCACGTAACTTACCCCCTCCCTGGAAATCACCGTAAAAATATCTTTTACTGGCGAGGGTTCGACGTGCTCGATTGAAAGCCCAATGGCTTTGAGCTTATCCCGGGCTGCATCTGGCAGTACCATTGTATTAACCGGCTCGGCATTCATCGTGAAGGCGGTACTTAATGAAAGAAGTAATACCGATGCCTTAATAATTTTTTTCATTTATGCTCCTTGAATCGAGCACTAATATTATCACGCCCAAAAATTCCAGAATTTTGCTTAAACGCTTAAATCAACGGGTAAAGCCGAAAGAAAGTCGATAGATATATGGGAGAATAGATAAAACGTAGATTCAGTGGAGAAATCGTTGTGTTTACACCACCAGCAGATGATGTGAAACCTATTCCCGTTCCTGATGAGATTTACACTCAGTGCATTACGGATGCCGCCCGCTTCTTCGGAATTGATGCCGAACTGGTTTTTACGTTGTTTGACAATGAAGGCGGTAAGGTTGGTACTTTCAGCAGGAATACTAACGGCACTTATGATATTGGCCCGATGCAGATCAACTCATCCAATCTGCCTGAAATAAAAAAGCATTTCCCGACTGTAACGTGGCGGGTTCTGGCTTACGATGCTTGCGCTAGTTTCTGGGTTGGAACATGGTGGCTCTACAGAAAAATTGTTGATCGCAAGGGCAATGTGTTTGAAGGGATTGCAGATTACAACAGCAAAACCCCAAAGGTACGTGCAAAGTACATATTTAACTTCATGGTAAAGTACAATCGCCGGATCCAGCAGCGTAACGGGATGGGTGAGCTTTATCAATGGACCCAACAACCTCCTCGATACAATGGCCATATAGCTAAAAATGTCCCGGAGCAAAACCCGACTCCTGTTGTTAAATAAATTCAACCTGATATTACAGAAGATCATCGAGTAGCTTGGGTACCCCCCCGCAAAAAATTCGCATAGACTCAGGGGTAATAAATTGTCTTTTTCTGCAAGAAATATATTTAAGATTCTCTCTTCTTTCTTGATGCAGAAAAGCCCTCTTCATGAAGAAGTATGTGTTCCTGAAGAAACAACAGCTGGTTTATGGGGCCCTCTCCCTGATTCGCATGTCGTGCTTTTCTTAGATTTCGATGGGGTTTGTCACAGGTGCAAAAATGAAACCTTTGAGCGAATGCCATTGGTGGAAAAATTACTGGATAAATGCCCTTCCATGGTGATTGTCATCTCCAGTTCGTGGCGTGAATGTGCCAGTATAACTTACCTGAAATCTCTTTTCCGGCTACCTTATAGAGACAAAGTCATAGGTGCTACCGATTCGGTATATTTAAAACCTAATCAGTCAGGTGTGCGGGCTGCTGAGTGTGAGGACTTTGTATTTTCACATCGAGTTAAAGCATTTATCTGCCTTGATGACGACGAATCATTATTCCCGGTCGGTTATCCACATTTGCAAAAAACCAATTATTACACCGGCCTCACCGAATCTGATCTTGCAGCTCTTAACACCAGGTATCATCTGCTTATGAAACGTTGGGCTTCCTGAATTAAAGTAACTTTTACGGAGAGCATGCCCGCATTATCAGTTCTATGCTTCTCCATTTCTGCCCCGGGTCAAAGCATTGCACAGTTGGAAGAAAACATGCCGGTCTCTTAAGCTTGCTGCTCAGTTTGGTTCCGGTGCTGAAAAACCTGCCAACGGTGCTTTAGGAATTCAGTATTGATGGGTTTACGCAGCGGCTTAATAAACTCTCCTTGATATGCCGCTAAATCATGATCTACCGCCAAAGCTTCAGCGAGAATGTTAACCTCCAACGTCACCGGATGAATGGCAATCATGTTTGCGTCGAAAAGATCGTGTATATCATGGCGTAAGAGCAACCCATTTGTATAATGGTCTACTCCTCCGTTACGATGCTCCATCAGATGAGCAGCCTCAGTGCGCTGGCGCAGTCTAGAGCCTGTAATCACACATTGGTCATAACAGTTGTTGCGGACGGCTTCTGCAAATGAGGCCTGATCTGGTCGTGTCTCGACAGTTGTCTTACTACCCTTACGCTTACCCGGTACAGTAGTTTCATCAGGAATATTCGGCTGAAGCTCCTTTTCTTCTATACCATCAGTCTTCATAGCGACCATAATCGCGGCCGGTGGAGATTTAGGCTGATCTTCCTGCGATCTTTCGCGGCCACCAACTGGATACCCTAGAAAACCCTCAATGATCTCTAGTGGAGGTAATGTAGCGTTTGAACGTGCATAAATAGCGAACTCTGCGGCACGTCCGCCGGGAATATATCTACGTACCAGTATTGGAAGAGAGGCTTCTTCATCTGGTTCCTCTTTTTCCGACAGGATTATTCGTTCGGTGAGACGGGCTGAATTTTTTTTCATTTCACTCAACAGTCTATTGCGTTCTTTTACCTTTCGGTCATTATCCTCCAACATCTTACGATGACTAACCTTAGCCAGATGGTCTTCCAGTTCCTGTATATATTCGGGATCGATAGTATCAATTAGACCGAACGCCATCAACCGCTCCCCCCTTGTTTTACAAGATTCTAGCCGAACGCGAATGTACTCCTTACGCTTGGCCATCAAATGTTCTTTTTGTTTTTTTTCTCGAATTACACGGAGCTGAGTATTGTAATTAGAATAAACGGTTTCGCTATTCTGCTCTGTCTCTAGAGCAAATTTTTGTAGGTGTTCACGTAGTTTTTTACGGGTATTTTTGGGGGCATGCATTACGGTACGCTCAATGTATGAGCCTGTGCAGCGTAAAGAAAGTACAGTTTCAGCATGGGAATAACCAGCATTGAGACGATAGCGGGCAATTTTAAGCAAATTATTAAAGTGTGCACCATTACATATACCTAGTTCTTCCAAGACACGACGTTCTCTATCATTAATAGATGGATGGTTAATATCTTTTACTTTGTTTGCCATGTCCTGTGTCTCAGTGCCTATTCAGCCGGAACATCTACTACATAAAGAACGAGATTGTACAGAAATCAGCTAAGTTTATGAATAAAAAAGGCCGCAAATTTATACTTTGCGGCCTTCACTGTTTAACACCATATTTTAGTAAATACGTTTAATTTTCATTAGGTTATATTTGAAACTCACCTACCTTTTATTTTCATTAAGCCACTGATCCGCTTTATCGACACGTGACTGGTAAGGCTCATTTGTGTTGCTCAGCTCTGACTTCATGTACTGAATGAATTCATCTGCTTTCTGAGGCCCAAAGCGTGGGTCATCCGTCAATTGCTGCCGGATAGCCCTTTCAGAGTTCTGCGCTGCATTCGCATAAGTCGAAACGCCGTCGCTGCTAATACTCTGATACCGGTCACTTACAGCTGCGACGCCATCAGACATCTGCATGTGATTAAGGACTTTACCCTGGAGAGAATCAGGCATATTTGCAGGGTTAGAGGCATCATTTGCTATCGATGTCTGGGTTTGAAGGATGCCCGCTCCCGTAAGCATCTCATTTACCGGTTTCGCCCCAACGCTGGTTAGCGTATCCGAAACAAATTGCTGGCCCCCGAGTAGCGCACCAGAAATCGCGCCCCGCTCAGTGTTGGCCTCTATCTTTTCCCCAACCAAGCGATCTGTGACGGTCTGAGTGCGGTTACCAACGAGACCACCGCCCGACCCACCCTCTCCTAGGTTTGCCCGTACGACTGACTCAAGTGAACCATCAGCTCTGTTATGAGTGTTGAAACTGCTATGGATGCTCTGAACGTCATTCATACTCCAGTTAACGTTATAGTTACCCAGTTCATTAAGGATCTTCTGGGTATCCGCTTTGAGCTGCTCTCTTTCGGCACCGGTAGCCATGGTGCTGGCACCATAGGTAAAGACAGCTTGCTGTGCCAATTCAGCTCGCTTATCGTCCCGGCTTAAGTTCGGGTTGTTGGCAACACGACTAAAGTAGTTATCAGTGTTATTAGATAAGCCACGAACTTGACCGCTCTGATACATACTGTTCAAAGCAGTGGCTCGTTGATCCATTCCATCACCAACCACCCGACCTCCGGTAGCCTTTTCCAGATCGTTAAATGTGCCTTCTGCATTTCTGACATCCTGACCTGAATTGACGACTTTCTCTACACCCTGATTATTCAGTACAGGGCCATTCGTTTTGAGAGAATTGAGCACATTCCTTTCTTCATCAGAATAAGTGCGGCCCACGTTGTTGTTATGTATTCCCTGAATATCGCCTTTGCCCGCGTTATCAAGGTTATACGGAGTAAAGCCAGCTTCACTTTTTCCAGGGACACGCTGAGTCGCGTCCTGAGCGTTGGAGGAAAGACCGAGTTTAGCCTGCGAATCAACACTTCCACCCAGTTCCCCTACGCGTGACGCACTCATCACGCCAGACGTATTTACGCTGTCAGGAGTTCTATCCTGTGCCTGAGTGATAGTATTAATTCCTGACCCTTCGCCTGAAATTCTGTCGAGCTGATTGGTGATAGGTAGCAGCTGCTGTGCATTACCACCGAAGTCGGAAACCAGACTTTTAAGCAGGCTGGAGGTTTCACGGAGATCCTGTTTATTACTTTCGGCCGTCTCTCCCCGGGCGGTATCAATCGCAATTTTTTGCTCACTGAAATCTCGTGTTGCAGCCACAAGCGCGTCAGTACGTTGAAGCTGCGAACCAAGCTGATTACTGGCCTTGAAGGTATCGTTATAGGAGTTGAATTTCTCCATAAACGCATTCTCATCCAGCCCATTCTTACGAGCAAAATTCCTTACATCATCATCACTGAAGTTTTTGTTGCGAATAGAATCGGAGAACCTGTCCAGGTTAATGCTTTGTTTAGAATCAAGGCTCATTCCACTATTGGAGCTGGCGTTAGTCGATACCGATGTAGAAATGTTTTGCGCCATCGTCTGTGTCGCCTGGTTCATTTTCGACGATGCTTCTTTAAACGCATTAGTATTGGATATCTGATCGCTGCTTACCTGAGACGCCGCTTTACTGAACTGGTCAGTCAAAGCAGAATCCTGGCTAAGCTGATTCGTGATTGCTTTTGAAAGGTCATTTGAAAGCGAGTCACTGCCTGTATTGGTCTTAGATGCGCCGCTACTCAATTGCCCTGCTACAGCTGCTTTCAGCCCGGCTCCGTTGCCAGTTCCAGCACCTCCATTAAGCCCAGCGTTTAGAATAACATTTGAAGCAATGCTGGCCATCTGAGACGCACTCACCCCATGTTTCGTTGCAATACCTTCTGCTACAGAGGCACCAATCTTATCCGAGATCTGCTTCATTGTTTGCAGGTTGGTTGAGAACTGCTGGCTCGACTGTCCTGACCTTCCAATTTCACTCATCTGACTGTAACCAGCCTGGAATGAATTACTTGCCGCACTCATAACTGATGAGGTTACAGCTGATCCTTGCCCCTGGCTGTTAGCGATACTTGAACCAGCATTCCACATTCCAAGACGGAAATTACTTGAATCAACTGCGCCGCCATCGCTGTATCCCTGACCGGTACTGGTCAAGGCGGTTCGTGTCACGTCACCAAATGAAGATTTACCGCTGTTAGGGCCATCCCATACTTTGGGCGTTACATGACCAGTATCCACCGGCGCATCGGGGGTCACTCCCTTAACCGCATTCATCATCGGGTGAATCGACTGTGTCATCAGGAATAATGTGAGTACCGGAATCAGAGCATAAAGCGCGGAAGCAACAGACAGGTATGAACTGTATGTTTCCGCAAGCCCTGGGAGCCCCATCCACGTGACGGCATTATTCTGGCTGTTGAGGGTGCTCCAGGTATCCAGATCGGCCGTCGCGACTTTCTTCACATACGCGTTGACCATTACTGCCGTAAGCGGCCACATATTCACGAAGAGAATAAGTTGCAAATATTTCGCCGCAGCGGCAACACCATTACCACCTAACGCCAGCAGCATAAGCAAAGCAAATGGAGCAACCATGTAAGCAAACATCTCAAGGAATGCGATTGCTGCTCCAGACAGTTGTAACCACAACTGGCCCTGTGAAGCCATTGTGTTGGTTCGCTTCAGAGAAGCCTCAAACAACTGCATATCGGAAGCCAGACCGAGTGGGGTCTTATATTTGCTTGCGCCATTTCTGAGCTCATTCATTATGAACAGGTTCAGGGTGGCGTCATACGAACCAATAGCCTTACCGTACATACCATTTGCTGACGCCATAACATCAGTAAAACTTGCGCCGGTAGGTGCACCATTTGCTTCGTCTGGAGTAAGGATGCCGTTTGTCTGTCCTATAAGGGAAATAGTCTGGCGAGCTTCAGCTGTACTGGTAACCTGTTTCACAGTTGACCAGACCTCATCACACGTACCAGATTTTGAACCGTTAGCGCCAACAATACTGGCAGAGGCATTCTTCAGTGCGCCTTTCATCGCCTGATTAATCCGGTCCATGCTATCTGCCAGATTAGCTGAGAAAATATCGTTAAAAATAGTTTCTTTACCGGCAATATTTGCGCTTGAGTTTTGGGTAGCCTTCAGGCAGTTGTATGCAAGAGACTGAACGGTAGCACATACGTTCATTGGCCCTAGCCCGCTGGCCGGTTCAGGAAATGCAGAACAGTAGCCCTGGCTATCGCCGCCCCATTGCAAAAACTTCACGAATCGGATCATCGGACCGAGGGTGATGTCATCGTCCAGAGTTGTTGCAGACAGGTCCACCGGAGAAAGCGGATCAAACGCAGTTTTATAATCCTTCAGCAAACCCTGGCTTAAGTTAGTGGTGACGGTGGCCATCGCAGCAATAAAAATTGGAATTCCGTCGACGTTTCTGACCTCTCCCGACTTTACAGATTCAATAGTTACATCCACTCGAACCATTGCCATCATGAAAAGGATCAACCCCAAAAACCAGGAGAAAAACGGTAATTCATTTTTGGTCGGAGCCTGAAGCCATAGCCACGTTTTATAGAATAGGCTCACACCTGCTACAACGGCGGCCGTGGTCAGGAACTCTTTTACACCAGTATATTGAGAAAAGATTAGGGCAATACCGGTAAAAGCCGACCAGACAAAATCAATATCACCCAGGGTATATATGTTGTAATCCATGTCAGACCTCAGTTACGTGTGCCACGAATACTTTCAGTGAAAGCCTTCCGTTGCAGGCGACGGTTATCCCAGGTTGAAATGACGTCCGAGCTGGTACCGACCTGGCTGTGCGATAGCTCATAGGCGGCTTTAACCTGTTTTGAGAGATTGTCTGTTAATCGGTTGAGATCATCCCTTTTACCCGACAGCGACTCACTCGGTATGCTCATGGTTGAAATTTTGGCCTCAACCTGGCGCAACATGTTGATTACGAGGCTCGTCGCAGCAATAGTGCTTATGTCCTGAATGTATGCGTACCCTTCCGGTGCTTCGAATGTTTGCAAAGAGTCGATAATGGTCGGGATGCCGATATAGGAGATAATGCGTAATTCATCATCTGAAACACGAACGTCGTTGATGATTTTTTTCTGTACGTTTAAAAGAAGATCAGAAATGGTATCCTTCAATCCCTTAAAACCACCGTCATTAACTTCTGACATGACAAGGCACTGAGCCTTTCGTGGGGATGATGGATCTGGTGCCGGAGAACACTTGAGCATTTTAATTGATCCGCCAGCTGGTGGCCCCATGATGTAATCCGTGACAGTCATGGTAGACGGGCGGACTTCCATTCCCGCTTTTTCGCCTTTGCTATCCCAGTTGATAATGACAGTACCCACGAGAGACATAAGTTGTTCTGCCAATTTATAACCGGATAACTCCGTTACCCCTCCGATGTTCATTGTTCCCTTATCAATATCCATGAACGACATATAGAAGAGGTTACCACTGAATTTTTCAGCGAACTCTTCGGGATCCTTTGCTTTAACCTGAGAAGTGACAGCTTCAGGTGACTTTGTCATCGATGAGCCAAAATCAGGAATGAGACCATTAATCGATCCCAGAATTGAGGCTGGTCCAGAGCTAACTGAGTTAGCGAACTGGCTTGGCGTACCCACGTTTTCAGAAAGGAAAGAGTAAGTTGCATTGCATGAATCTTTCGCAAATTTATTTAGCGCTTGCAGTTTGTTTTGGATGTCATTAATCGTTGCAGCACAGTCAGCACAAATAGCTGAAACAGCAACGTTAAAAGCATAGATAGCCGCACCCTGGGCAATACCACGGGCCACCTGCACAAGCTGGTCCCCGTTGATCATGCTGAAGGACCCAAGAAAAACGTCAATACCATTACAACCGACAGAAGCTTTTGGAAACGACATGGAAACAAGGTTGGTATTAACGTTTGTTGTTCGGTAAGACATTGACCCGCCAACTATGCCTGTACGGGTTGCTGTGGAAAAGGTGGCCGGGCTGGTAGACGTCATCATGCCATTGAAAATGTTACGCATTGCGTTGTCTGCATTTGCAGTCGGGGCTAAAATTGCAGCACAAACAGAAAGAGACAAAAGTAACTTTTTGAAGTTGAAAACGGCATTACTGCGCATAAGTGCCTCCAAAACTGCCGCCAGCATTGAGATAATTGACCGGATCGGCCGTAGGCATGTCATAGCCTTCGAGTTTTTGGTCCATTATTTTTTGAAGTAAGAATGGGTCTGATTCCATTTCGGATTTATTAACGGTAATAACGCCATCATCACCGATGGTATATTGCCTTTTAATATCTAGAGTTGACTGAAACGAAGCGTCATCGATCAGATTCATGCCCTTCGCGGCAAGTATAATAGTGTTCTTTAATTCATCAGCGGAGATCATGCCTTCACTAATGCGCTGAGCTGATGTCCCATCCTTTGAAACCAGGAAAATTGTAGGTACCTCTCGAATTTTAAATTGATCAATAATTTGTGCATTGGGGATGTTAAAATCCTGAAAAAGGCCATTATGCAATGGCCTTCCATCCATACTGATTGGAAGAATATCTACCGAATAATAGTTCTGCATAAATTGAAGTATTTGGCTCTCTTCGTGGCAAAACTGGCAAGTACTCTGGAAAAAGAAAAATAAACCTGACTTAGTAAAGATATCTTTCATTACCGTTTGCTGATTTTTTTCAACAACAGTGCGGTGAGCATCCAGTGCCACCTTTTCCACTGGTTGCCTGCGTTTTTCAGACATCATCGGGTTTTTAAGAAAATAATCTTTTGATTTGTCAGAAAAACGCGTACTGATATCCAGCATTAACCTTTGCGCCGTGTAATAACGTGATAGATTTTCTGCGGTAGGGTTATCCATTGCCTGCGTTAACAGTCGAGGAATATTCTCTTTTAGCCATTTTGAATTTAAATCTACCTTTTCCTCTTTTGAAGGCGAGCTAGCAGCACCGGTTGGTGGCAAAACCTTTTCTTCTTCAGCTTCGCTTTTTTTAGCAGGATCGTCATACCAGAAGAAACCCTTCTTATAAGCCTGGCCTGATACAAAGGGCGTATCTTTTATTAGGGGTTGCTCAGGGCTGGCGTGGGCACCAGTAATTACCAAAGACATAAGCAAAACCATCTTTGAAGGCGCTAATGCAATACGAGTCATAGACCGTTCTCCTTTTCTGATGCGGTTATGATGGCATACAAAAAAAAGGTTAGAGCTCGTATAGCATGGTCGTTTTTATGTTGAAAAGGACGGAAAAGGAGTGCTGACTAAGAAGATAGTCTCGGTGATGGAAAGATCATCCATCTTGCACATTGTGAAAAATCCGGTGTAACAAAAACATGGTTTTATCGAATATCTAAAAGCAAATATTGCTTTGAAAACAGGTGTATTAAGAGCTGAAAAAAATCATCACCAGTAACGCTGTTTCTATATTTCAAAGAAGGAATAGCTAAGGATCAAAGAAGCGAACTTAGGCAAGAATATAAAATATATTAATTGAAAGCGATTAAGAAGTCGTCATGCATAGAAGGTTTTAGAGAACCTAAGTAGTTTTACGTTTTCAACAGAAAAAAAGGTGAACATTTTTTGGAACGAAGAAAGACTGTATAAAGAAAAATCAAATTATATCTTTACTTGTCAAGAGTTAATATTTAAGTTGTAACTAATATTTGATTGTAAAGCAAACAACAGAATTTGACTTAAGTCAATATTTAGATTCAGACAAGGCAAGTTTCGCGATATCTTTTTTAAATTTAATCTAATTCTTCTTGAGAATACCTCTCTATGGCTGAAGCAGTTGAAGATAATCTGCAACGTGGACAATAAGCATCATTTGTCACTGGCACAATGTATGGGCGTTTACATTTTTCGCAGGCACCTAGTTCTTCAATTTCTTTCATAGAAGTAAGGATTTCTATTATTTTATTAACTTCCGGTGCGCATACAAAGTATCCCAGATTATGAAGGACACTCATTATTCGGTTGAAGTCAATTTGCCGAAAACTCGCTTCCGGATTTATTGGATCAAAACCAAAATAGTTAACTGCGACATCAATAACAGCAGAAAAAGCTCGGCGGTTATCTGTGCGTTTGCTCCAGCCCCGGATACCTTTTTTGAGTTTTGTTTTTGCACCAGGCTCAAAATCGATATTTTCAGCAACATGATTACCGTACAAAATTCGTATTGTATTTTTATTTGCCCCAAGCGACATAGTCCTTGCTGCTCGCAATAGAGCATTAGCTTTTGTTTGATCGACCTTTGCCATATTAATAATCCTTTAACATAACTTTATTTGTTAAAGTGTTGAACACATCCTGACGGTGACTGGTGAACATAGTGTCATAACGTAATAGTTCCATCAAATCATCACTAACTTTTCCTAACCGGATGTCAGCAGACAATTCATAAGCCCAGGCAAAAACTTTCGTTTTAAGTGAAACACTCTCTTCAATATGCCCTTGTGAGAAAGCAATTGTACGTGGGAAAAGAACGACATCGTTAATTGTTTTTAACGATGAATAACCAATGTCTTTAATAGCATCAGCTGTAGTTGGTTTTAAACCAAAGAAAACACTTACAAACTCTGGTGCGAGCATTGAGATAAAGAACACCTGCATAAAGTAGTCATTCTGTATATCAACACATTTAGAACGCAACTCATGAATCTTCTTGGGATTATAGATATCCACTGTACCATTCAGAAAAGTCACTTTTTCACCGGCATCGTAAATACCATAGTCAATATCATTTGTATCATATTCACGAATTACATTGGAATCACCGTCCAAGACCGCAGAAAAAAACCTCTCCCATGTAATTTCCTTTCCGAGTGTACGCGGAACCAAAAAACTACCTGGACGTGTTTCCACTTCAAAAGCTAAATCAGCGGCTGTACTAAATCCTTTCCCAAATAGGCGACGCTGGAGAAGAGGAGTCCCAGTTTGATATGCAGAAGATCCATGCACAGGCAATAACATTAAAAATGCACGGTAACTACGAATAAGCGAAATCTCAGTGCGGAAAAGTTTACCGAGTAAGCTACGAGTTAAATTATCAGATTCTGACATGTGCTGATTGTCCTTGCGCCATTACAATTGTTCAAATCTTCAACATGGATTTTTTGTTAGGTGTTCGGTAGGGTGAAAAGTAACTTTTAGTATTTTCTTAAGGCTTGAATAAGCCTTAAATCTATCCCTTCAACCACACCGCTTACTTGTAACACTTTTTAACCAAACTGACCAGAATTTTATCAAAATTTCTTCGCATGCTAACGAAATGTGAAGCGATTAAAAAAAAACCTAAATCCAGCCCCTCCCAACGTTGGATTAGAATAACGACGTCTTTCACTGACCGTCATAAACTGACATTTTTACTTTTCATCAACCTCATGCTTACATAGGATCACTAAACAAAGAAAAGTGACCCTATGAATACCTCACATAGGGTCACTTATGTTTGAAAAGTGACCCTATGTAATGTCGTCATAGGGTCACTTTTTATAAAAGTGTCACTATGGACAAAGTTCCATAGGGTCATTTTTTTTGGAAAAGTGGCACTAGATATATGTATAACTTTAATAGAGCAATGCACATTATCAAAAGCAATAATCCACAATGGTCATTCCCTCAAAAGTAACTTTAGAGGGTAGCGATGGAAGTGAGGCTAAACTCGCTGTTACTGTTTCTGAAGGCCCCTCCCGAATGGGGGAAACAGCGAGTGCATTACATCTGTTCAATTCCCTCATCAAAGAGCATTCAAAAATCTTCTGTTCGTGAAAAAAAACGGAAATTTCCTCCGGTATAGTAATTTCACATCAGGAGGCGTCATGAGTAATTCGAATCTTATAAGTTCTATAGAGCTAACACGTAAAAATTTACGTGCTCAGATTGAAGGTTTGCGTGTTGAGGCTGAAGATCTCATTACAAAATACTGGATCAAGTGGAAGGAACGAAACCACCAAGAGATTAACCTTACCCGACATAGCAAAGTTCCAAAGAGGGAGTATCTGGGTTCTTACGCACCAAAAGTTGAGCTAATTGGTAATGCCAGAAAAGTAACGATCACTTGGCATCAGTTCAGCCCTTATAAAACAAGAGCGCCTAGTCACATGTCAAAACGGGTGCAACCAATGAAAAGTGGAAAATATTCTAAGAACTGTTTTGTAAACCATGCCAGCTGGGAATACGAAATGATTTCTGAAACGGAAGCATTGCTGGAGCCTTACAGAGAAATGCTTGAGCTCTATCATTCAGCATATATCGAACTTGGACGAAAAATCCGTCAATACTCAAAAACTAAGGTGGCACAATGACCGACGCAATTATCACGGACAATGAGCGTATTAACATTGAACCAAAAGATGTAATGGTAAAAGGTTCAAATAAAAAGCAAGGCGTAAACGCTCAAACTTCTACTCAACGTAGACCAGAGCACCAGGGTATGGCCAAAGTTATTATTAACCCCGGCACCCCAGATTTTAACCGGTTTTTAACTGCCAGAAATGGAGCAGTCATCAGAGGTTTTGATGATGTGAGTATCGCTATTTCCTCTCTCTTTAAAACGGTTGATGCAGTTAAACATCCTGACCTTGTTCAGGCTATTCAGGATTGGTTCAACGAGCTGCATGAAGAAAACAATAAGATGAAAGAAAATCTTGTTGCTTATATTAAGTCAATTGAGTTCGACAAGAATGACTCATTCATGTCATCAACTCAGTTTGTACCTTTCAGTTTTGAACCAGTACAACTCAACTTCAATAACCACAACACCATGAGGTTTTACAAGTACATCTTCGAGATGAACCAGCTCATGAACACAATGTATGAGTACAACTCATTGGGTTTACTGGCTGTAAGCGACTATCCGGTTATGTCTCACAACATTATAAAGAGTATTAATTTATATGTTGAGAATGTGAAAAAGACTCTGAATGTTTCTCGCCGTAAGGATGGGCCATACAGTCCAGCAGAGTTCATCACCAAAGTAATGCAATATAAAAGTGTGCAGGCATACATTGCAGCCGAACTGTCAGGCAAACGTCGATAAGGTATGATGATGAATTTCAGGGCGCTGTATTTATGTATTAAACGGATTTTGGGGATATTCTCATCTCAGGAGAATGATGCAACCTCTGTAATGATTGAGGATATATCAAGCCTCTCTCCTTTTGCGCAGATTCTAGGAGATCAGAAGTACACTGTTCCTGATCATCCAAATCCAGAAGTCCTGAAATTCATCGAGTATCCAACTCGTCCGACGGGCATACAGACATTTAATGAACAGTCAATCCTGTCTCTGTATCGGGAAAAGCTGCACTCAATTTCAATGATGTTAGCTATCAGCGATAGCGACATCAGGGACGATGCATATACATTTACTAATTTAGTATTAAAGCCCTTGGTTGAATATGTTCGCTGGATACATCTTTTGCCAGCTTCCGAAAATCATCATCATAATGGTATTGGTGGGTTACTTTCTCACAGCCTGGAAGTGGCCATACTCTCTTTAAAAAATGCGCATCACTCAGAACTGAGACCAATCGGATATCAAGATGAAGAAGTAGTCCGTAGAAAAGTATATCTCTATGCTGCGTTTATCTGTGGTTTAGTCCATGATGCCGGAAAGGTTTACGATCTCGATATTGTAAGCCTGAATTTAGCTAGTCCGATCATTTGGACGCCAAGCTCACAAAGTCTTCTTGACTGGGCACGTGAAAATGACGTGGTTGAATACGAAATCCACTGGCGAAAGCGTATTCATAATCAACATAATATCTGGTCCAGCGTTTTCCTTGAGCGAATCCTAAACCCGGTATGTCTTGCATTTTTGGATCGGGTAAATAAAGAACGTGTTTATTCAAAAATGATCACCGCCCTAAACGTTTATACTGATGGGAATGACTTTTTGTCTAAATGCGTGAGGACCGCTGATTTCTATTCTACTGGTACAGACCTTAATGTTTTACGTGACCCTATCATGGGTCTGCGTTCTAATGATGCAGCAGCAAGGGCCATTAGTACCATCAAGCACAACTTTACCAGTATCAATATCAACAATTACAATGCTAAGCCTATGCACATCATTATCGTAAATGGTGAGGTATACCTTAACGAGAACGCATTCCTTGATTTTGTTCTCAATGATTTCGAATTACATAAATATAACTTCCCTCAGGGAGAGGCTGGTAAGACGGTATTGGTAGAATCCCTAGTTCAACGTGGTTACGTCGAGCCCTATGATGATGAGCGTGTCGTTCACTACTTCATTCCGGGTATCTATTCGGAAAACGAAATATCAAACATCTTTAGAAATGGGATAGGGAAACTAGAATTCTATAACCTTCTTAAGCTAAGGTGGATTGGTTTAATCTTTGATTCCTATAAAATCCCTGACTCAGTGCCGGGTCTTTTTAGCGTTAATGCCAATAAAGACTTTATTTACATTGACGAGCAAAAAACAGTTACTGAATACAGAAGACCAGTGCCCGGTCGGGACGCTATAACTAAAATTACTGATACTGTTGAGACGGCTGTTCTTAAGGTTAATGATTTAGGCCGCTCCACTGCCTCTATTGATGTTGATATACATTCTAAGAAAAATGAAGGCTCATCCGACGATTTTGAGAAGAAAGCCGAAAGTGATAATGAAATTGATAATGACACGCAGATAGTTAAATCTGAGGGTGAGGAAGCAGCTGATCCTGTCATTCCTGATATAGAAGAAAGTGAAGATGAATCGGCAAAGGACACGGAATCCCATGTCCTGGTCAACCAACTTCATGAACTCCTTTTAAGCGCTCCACTTTCCAATGACTATATAGTGTGTGTAGATGCTGTCCCCTACCTCAACATAGATGCCACTATGGCATTGCTGCCGGGATTAGATGAAAAAGCATTTAGTGAAGAGCCCTATTTCCAACTGACATTCAGAGAAGGCTCTCTCGATGGAATGTGGATAGTAAGGGACATTGACGATCTGCGTTTAGTCCAGCTCGGCGATAACTGCGCCGGGTTCCAGCTCACCTATCATGAGCCAAGAAGGCCAACAACTTTAAAGTCACTTTTCAATACTTCTATGTATCAGGCATTAGTGATTAATGATGAGTCTTCTGTTGAAAACTCTGCCCCACGTCCAAAGCAAACGCTTGAGCTGCCTCCCCCACGTGTAAATGCAGTCGAAGAACATTCTGGCGACGTGGAATATCATGGAACCGATAGTGCATCCGCGACTGGTCCGCTGAAAACTGAGGCTGTGGAATATGAACATTATCAACATCTTTTTGAGGAAGAAGATGAAGAGCATGAGATCATTGATTATACCGATTTCACACAGCTTAGTGTTTCTCGGCCAGAAGTCGGTAGTTGTGCAACAAGCTCTTCGGTCCATAATGAAAAGCTTCTCCCCGAGCCGTCAGAATTACCAGAACTTAACCGAGAACAGAACGCTGATCCCCAGGGTACGATTGAACGCTCTATGGATGTTTCTGTAGGACAAGAAAACTCAGAACCAGATACTGAGGGTAACTGCCCACCACCAGCTGAAGTTGTGTATTCCCAGACCGAAGCAGCCGCAACCAGTGTGATGGCAAGTGAAGAGCCCGCCTTACCTCCTGTACTTGAAGAATCAAATGGAGAGCATGCGCCCACAGACGCTAAGGGGCATCATCTTTCGCCAGCACTGGCCAGACTGTTCGCCCCAACAGCACCGGTAGAAAAACAAAATCCCAAGCGCAACCGGAATAAATCATCGGACAAAGCAGAAGTACAAAAACCAGCATCACCTGTTTCTGGTCACAATCTGAACAGTAAAGTCTTTGCAACTACTGAATCAGACCAAAATGGTGAATTCTCGCTTATAAGCGAAGGTGACGTTACAGAGCTTGAATTTGTAGAAATTGCGTCAGTACTGCATCAAATTCTGTCCAAAATGGAGGTGGCGTTTAAAAGAAAGCGCAAAAACAGATTTATGGTAAGTACTCCTAATACTCTCTATCTGACCCAATCTTGCGTGGAAAAATTTGGGTCGCAGTTAGAGGCTCAAGATCTTTTCAATAAGCTTCCTCAGTACCTCGTTAATTCTGGTGCTGTGATCAATACAAAATGCCATGCATTTAACATGCCTACTTTGCTGGCCGCATCAGACCGGGCGAAAGTGGACATTGAACGAATTATCAATAACCTGAAAGAGGCTGGGAACCTATAATGTCAGATTCGAAGAGGACTAACCTCCATGCACAAGAGAATTTTTATCGGCCTATTCTTGAGTATCGTAGTGCCTCAATACTTTTGATTTGTTCGGTTTCTATGCTTTATATGGGACTTTCTTCAGACGGACTGGACATCGCCCCAATAGTTCTGTTCACCTCAATATTGCTTTTTTTGCTGTGCCTTTATCGTTGCAAAACAGCAGCGCCATTCTTGATGGCTCATTGGCGTGTATTCAAGCGACATTTCATGTTCGTTAGTCTTGATTCACTGCGTGTAATTAACAAAAGTAACTTTTTCTCCAATGAGCGAAAGTATCGTCAACTGGTTCAGGATTATCAAAATAAAAATAAGGATATACCCGAGCGAAAGTCCTATTTTTGTGATGGGTTTGAGTGGGGCCCGGAACATGCGGATCGGGCATATCAAATAGCTAACCTCTCCAGTGATAAACGTGAGATCGAGTTGCCATTCGTCTTCAACCCAATTAAGAGACATTTTGACGCAATGGCTCGTAAGATGGGCGGCAGCAATGCAATTTTTGCTGTGGAACGTAGGGAACCCATATTTGTAACTGAAGACAATTGGTTTGGTCATACTCTGATAACCGGAAACGTGGGTACCGGGAAAACGGTGCTACAGCGTTTACTAAGCATTAGCATGCTTCATCTTGGTCATGTTGTTGTTGTCATAGATCCAAAGAACGATGCAGAGTGGCGAGAATCTCTAATGGAAGAGGCTAAGACCCTCGGTCTTCCTTTCTATAAATTTCATCCTGGCCAGCCAGCATCTTCGGTCTGTATTGATGTCTGCAACACCTATACTAATGTTTCTGACCTAACATCTCGTCTTTTGAGCTTGGTGACAGTTCCCGGTGAGGTTAACCCATTCGTTCAGTATGCCAAAGCTCTCGTTTCCAATGTGATTTCCGGGCTTTCTTACATAGAGAAAAAGCCTTCTATTTATCTGATTCACAAGAACATGAAAAGCCACATGTCTATTGTGAATCTTACAGTCAAGGTAATGGAGTCATGTTACGCGAGATATTATGGTTACGATGTCTGGACCGAAAAAGTTAAGTACGTCGCTAACGAAACCTTGCCGGTACGTTTCAAGCGTCTCGCTGAATGGTTTACGGCTCATTTCATGAATTACGAGGGGTCCGAACAAATAGACTGGTTAGATACTGTTTCCCAGCTTATTGATTACTCAATGTCCGACCCAGAGCATATGGCTAAAATGACCGCAGGTATTATGCCTGTTTTCGATATGCTCATTGAAAAACCTTTAAATGAGCTTTTATCTCCTAACCCGAACTCAGTATCATCAAGAGAAATTGTAACAAGCGAAGGGATGTTCAGCACTGGCGGGGTGCTATACATTTCGCTTGATGGCCTTTCAAACCCCGATACAGCAGCTGCTATTTCTCAATTAATAATGTCAGATCTGACCTCCTGTGCCGGTAGTCGCTACAACGCTCAGGATGGTGATATGTCAGCTAATTCCAGGATAAGTATTTTTGTTGATGAGGCACACTCAGCCATTAACAACCCTATGATTAACCTTCTGGCGCAGGGTCGTGCAGCGAAAATTGCACTGTTTATTTGCACCCAAACCATCTCCGACTTTATTGCTGCGGCAAGTGTTGAAACTGCCAATCGAATTACGGGGCTCTGCAACAATTATATAAGCTTGCGAGTCAACGATACTCCTACTCAGACGCTTGTTGTAGAGAACTTTGGTAAGAGTGCGATAAGCACAAATATGGTCACTTATACGACCGGTTCAGAAACATCTTTGCCGCATAATAACTTCTCAGGTTCAATCTCAGAAAGAAAGCAGACAACTTTAGAAGAGAGTATTCCAAAGGATCTCTTGGGTCAGGTCCCTATGTTTCACATAGTTGCCAGGCTTCAAGATGGCAGGAAGGTTGTAGGCCAAATCCCTATTGCTGTTGCTGAGAAACAAATGAAGCCAAACACAACTCTGTCGGAAATGCTTTTCAAGAAGGCCGGAAAAGTTACTTTGCGTCAAAATCTCGATATCAAAAATCTTAATAAATTTCTAAGGAAGTTGCATTGATGGATGAAAAAATTGTCCTGACGCGCCAGCAAATTTTAAGCTCTGCACTAAAAGTCAGCAAATGTCGCTCGCTCGTAAAAAGGCGCTTTCAGTCTTTGGGTTTAAAGTACGCAGATTCTCAGGAAGTTCGAGATCGGCTAACTAAGATAGAAAAAAACGCGTTTCATCATTTGGGAAAATTTTGTCAGAGCAACGATATCGATTCCCTATTCTCCATGGCAAATACCCTGTCTGAGCTTTTCCTTTTAAAGGGAGAGTTGATCACGACTGATCCCTTTGGGGACCGTGAAACCAGCTACTGGTCGGTACCACAAGGTTCATGCCATGAATGGATTCAATCGCTGACCACCAGCGAAGGTCCTGAACGTAAATTCGTTAGTTTCCGTATTTCTTTCGATAACAATGACGAACGGTGTGATCTTGTAAAGAAGAATGCCCGTATGCTTGGTTGTTATCTTTTGCCTTATTTCGTCGATTTGACACGCACGGTGGGCGCATTCATTAATTTGCCAGGTAGTGTCTCTTTTAAACAAGTACAGCGCATCAAACCCCAGATTCATCCAGAAACAACACATAGTCATATAGTTACTATTGAGGACTCTCCCTTTCTTTCTCGGTTAAAATTTAAAATCATTACTGCCATAGATCGGCTTCCTGACCCTAATGGCCTTTATACAAACACCTTTAACAGCATTATTGACCGTGCACTGCTGACTCATCTCAAAACCGAACAGGAAAAAATAGATAGTCCAAGAGTCTGCAAAAATGTGATTTCGGCTTTTGCCGACTCAACTCTTTCTCTGCCGGTGTTTAACATCGGCCTAAACGAGCAGTACAGATACTGGACGCCGTGGGGCATCAACTTTATAGAATTTTCCCGCCAGGCCGCAAAAGCAAGGACCGCTGTATTTGTTCCTGATGTGGGACAGATCGAGTGGAAAAGCGCAGAGCATAAAGAACTGGCGGAGTTAAGCCTCATCGACCAAATCATACCTAAACAGTACCACTGGCTCCTGGGTATCCCGACGATGTGGCGTAACAACTATTGCAATCACGATCAGAGGCTAGCTCTTTTTCGTGAATGGAGGGAAAGCAATGGCTGCGGATAATACAAGCAGAGCAGCAGTGCTCAGAACAATGCTTTTTTTTGGCATGGTCATTTATTTTGGTTACAGCCTGGCTTTCCAGAATACTGAGGAGCTCAAATATCAGATTACTCAGGAGGTTAATGCAAGCCGGTCCATCATATCAAATGACCGTTGGAAGTCTGTTATTGCAAATAGTGAAGCGACTTTAAATTGGTTGGTACATGACTATAAGTTAATTGACTATCTGAATACTATTCTGATCCCTGACACCAAAAAACCAGCCAGAGGTATTAACATTGTTGCTGAAAAATTTACCTCTATTAATTACACTATGGCCAAAAACATACCCCTCTTACTTTATCAGTCCATTTTCCGGTGGAACTTAATCCTGGGGTGGCTAATCGTTTTTCTGCCCTATCTATTTGCCATGCTAGCAGATGGAATGTACCAGTGGAAATTGAAGAGGTACGTATTTGGTAAGGTTACAGTTCAGTTTTATCGTATTTGGTTTCGAGCATTTTGGGTGATCAGTGCTTTAACGATGGTCTACCTGGTCATGCCGAATATGTCACTATTTAACAATATCGCTCAACTTTTCCCACCAGTCGCTTTATTGATACTGGGAATTGCATTGAATCGCTTGTGGTCTAACTTTCAAAAACTCATGTAAAGGTGGTCAGATGTTAAGCAGTAAAAAAAGGAAGTCCCCTACAAATATCAAAGAATCGCTCAATGATAACGCTGACCGTTTTTATAAGATGTTTCGCATTCATACCACGGCAAAAGTTGCTATGTCGCTAATTGCCATGACCGCTGTAGGGTTTTCTTTCTACAATCTTTACGAACAATGGCAGGACGCTGAAGGGAAGAAAGACCATATAGCTGTAATACGGATTTCTGGCGAGATGGGTACCGGCTCGGAAACGGGCGATGGAACAGTGATCGCAACAGCTCTTGCCAAAGCTTACAATAATCCCCATGCCAAAGCAGTTATTATCGAGGCAGAGTCAGGTGGTGGTGGTCCCTCTGACGCCATCATTATTTACCGCCAGATAAACGCGCTTAAAAACCACCAGCCACAGATTGAACGCGTATCAGATGCCGGTTGCTCTCTTTCATCTGTAGCCGCTGACAAGAGTAACAAAACCGGGAGCACAGAACGTGGCGATGAAGCACGGTCGAAGCAAAACTCCCTCGAAGTACTCTCCAGCGGTACCGGTCGTTTTTTCTCTGATATCGCAGACTCATATAAACCAATCATCGTTAGTGTGAAAGGCATATGCGCATCCGCATGCTATTACGCGGTATCGCCCGCTGATGCAATTTATGCCGACAGTAATGCCCTGATCGGTTCTATCGGTGTGCGTATGGACCACTGGAATCTGTCAGAGATCATGAGCACAGTAGGCGTCAAGAATGAGCCCCTTACGGCCGGTGAGTTCAAAGATGCTCTTGACCCCTTCCACCCATTGTCCGATTCAACGAGGGAGTTCATGCAGAAGGAGATCCTGAACACGATGCATGAAAAATTTATAACTGATGTTGAACTTGGACGGGGTAAAAAGCTTCTCTCGCGTCATGATGCCGATGCTGTTTCTCTCTATTCAGGCCGTGTATGGCCAACACCTCAGGCAGTTAAGTACGGCCTGGTGGATGGAGATCTTACGTCAGTAGAGATCCGTACACGTCTTTCAAAAATGTACTCCACTGACACGTTCAAAAACTACAATGAGCCTCATCGTAATCTCCGTTCTGCACTCGGCATGCTGATGAGCCTGTCTTCAAATATTGAGAGCCTTACCGGTACCACTACCCGCTTGGTAGAATCTGTTAATGCCACCAGCTACCCCTCTGTGAGGTAACATGGATGCTTTCAATCTGCTGTGGAGCATTACGGGGGTAGCTTTCATTATCCTTATTTTCGTCGTGTTGCTGTGTCTGTTGGGTTTTATGACCTCTGCCATAGCGGAACGGCGGACTGCAAAGGCAATTGAATCTGGGCTTCCTGAAGAAGCTCAGGGGCTACTTAGTGATCTCACCTTTCAGTTGTCGGCTCATAGCACTACTCAGGTTGATCACATTCTCGTAGCCCCACATGGTATATACGTCATAGAGCAGAAAAACTACGTAGGCAAGCTCTACGGTACTCTGGAGGAAAGCCACTGGCGGAAATGGACTCAGTCCCGAACCCTCAAGTTGCAGAACCCGTTTAAGCAAAACCAGGGGCACATCAGGGCTATTCAGTCTGCTCTTAAGGCTAGAGAACTGGAATGTATCAATGTCGTCATCATAAACGGACGTTGTAAGTTTGATGGCATCAAGCCGGAATGGTTATGTATGGGGATGGACGATTTTATCCATAAAGTCAAACAACGACGAGGGCTACGGTTGTTCACACCGGAGTCTGTTCAGCACATCTGTTCGGTGTTGAAGTCAACAAGGAAGTCGCCAGGGCTCTATACGGACCTTACTCATATTCACAACATAACGACAAAGTACAAAGCCCCGATGAAATTCGAGCAACGAGTAACATACATTCTGCTCAACTTTATCCATTATCTGTGGGCAAGTCTGTTCACTAAGCAGAAGCCTTAGCGCTCTATCATTGGTAAGGCTGTAAAATGTCTGCAAAAGGCCCCATCGGTAAATTGTTGGGGCTTTTTCTTTGCGTAGTTCTGATACGGTTTATCCTGTGGAGCATTATGGCCACCAGCCAGCTGGTGACTGGCCAACGCTTTGTATGACGTAGCCTACTCAGGGCAGGCTATTTTAGAGGGACCGATTTTTATCCGGGCTAATTTAGAAAGAGATAATTTGAACTTAGGCGGGCTGACCACCAGCAGAGAGGTAAATCACTAGCCGGTGATATTGACAGAAGTCGTCAGGGGTTTAACGCCGGAATATTTTGCCAGGCCTCCTGCAAGGTCTGCAAGACTTCTACAAGTGATAGTGACGGCCACAGGACTGTTTCCGTCATTATCACTCCAGGTGGCTCGCACTCTACTGGTACCAGAATTAAAACAACACGAGTTCCTTTTACCTGGTAGGCAAGGTTTACTGCCGGTTGGCGGTAGGAGGCCAGTACACCCTCACCATATTGAGCAGGGTTACTTGCCCAGTTCCGCACCATTGCATACACCTGAGGCATATACCGACTATCCAGATCCCCTTTGGGCCGTCTGAACGGCACGATTTCTTCTGAGCGGTAGGTGGTCGTTGTTGTATTGGTTGTCATCTTTGTCACCTCCCCTGTTCGTCCATTTAGAGTTTTAAGCTGCTTTACACATCACACTCAACTGATTATTTAAGCTGGTCATCGTCTCTGGCCAGCATAGCCCAACCATTCGACTGGTTTTCGCGGGAGTAAGGATTCATTTCAAAATAACTATCTACCGCGTCGCTGTCCGCAACAGAACTGTTGTTAGCTCTCTTTGAACCCTGAACCACTACAGCATCAACCTCTGCGGCTTTCCCGTTGCGCTGTACCAGGATTTTAACCGTCTTGGGCTTACGTCTTGCGAGCAGTTTGTTGGCGATAAAAAGCACAACAATCCAGGCCAAAAGCACGTATAAAAATTTATTCATAATGCCCTCCTTTGTATGTGATTATTATACCTGCTTCCATTGCAGGCCAAACAGGTTCGGTGTATGAAAAATAGACTTCTCTCCGGCGTATAGCAATCTACTTACTGATCTGTTTTCGTATCAAACTGTATGGCATAACCGAGGGGCGTACGTGGTGAGTCAGAAAGTTACTTTTCCGTAATAGTTAATTTCAGATCCTTCTTCCAGTTACGCTTCAGTATAAAACCGATACCCTCTAATTCAGCATCCTTCACGTTTAATACGCTTCACTTTAAGGCAGGGCTTTTCGGTTGATATGAATTCTTTTTCCGGTTGCTGGACATGGGTTTCATCCTGATAGTTAAAATTGCAGGCTATCAGTCACCACCACCACCTCCTCCTCCTCCTCCTCCACCGCCACCATCACAACCACCAGCTATGCTATTTTCACCATTACAATCACCTCCGAGGGGGTTCAAATGGCTGCTCCCCTGTAGATGGTGTCCTTGCCAGATCGAACCCGAACCAGCGCCTCCTGAGCGTCTTTGCTTGCCCTGAGGCAATTGTGCAGGCTCACCAGCACCGGCGGTCCCAAAAATGTCCCGGGCAATTTTATAAAGAAGGTAAAAAGGTACGCCCAGCATCATAAAAAAGATTACTGAAAATATTACACGTTCCATTGATGATCTCCTGTCTTGTGAGAGACCAGTTATATCAGGGTGATTCAGTATTTCCGTTTAGAAAAGAGTACTAATTTGGCCCTGTTCGATCTTAATTTGCCATCCGGGAAAAAGTCATAGGGATAGGCCTGCCAGAGTCAATAACTTCCAGTGATCTGGAGGAGACCCCGGCTCTCTGAGCCCTCATGGATGGTACGGCTTTACCCCCTGTAAACAGATTCACGTTCCGCAGGACAAACATCGACTACTGACGTCTCATATTTGCTGACGCTAATCCGACGTCTCATTGCCGTCTGCTTGTTTTCTTTAAAGGGTGTATTAGACGAATATCAAATCGGAATGGTAGGGGATGTGTGGGCACCATGCCCGGCCCTCTTTGAGCATCTGAGAGATTGGAGACCTAGCCGGGTAAGATAGCTACTTTCTTACGGGTTACCCTTCAAATCCAAAGACGAAACGGACGCTGCCGTTCTCCACGTGGAGACGCTTTACTTCTTCGACAAATTCCTGGATCACCTCTCCGGCGTTATCGGGTGGTATGGCTGACAAAATTTCTTCCGAAGTCAGCCATGAGTATGAATGTTCACCGAATAAATCATCATCTTCGGACGGTATATCATCAGGTAATCCGCGTAATGCGTGGATAAAAACTGCTGATGTGCTCGCCCTTTCACGATCTACATCAAATCCGAGCCAGGCAAAGTGGAGATATGATCGGTCCCCTTTATAATTGCTTGATAAATTAATCCATTTACCAGGCTTTTCTTCCCTTTGAAATCGCCAGCAGATATCAACGCCCATTAAGAAACTCCATTACTATCGTTCGTATGAGATAACTATCATTTCAGAATACTATGACTTCTTCCCGTATAGAACTAATCGCTCACGCCAACTGGGCGAAGCCAACCGGTTCCGCCACTTCGCTCATTGGTTTTTAGGCGTAAGCACTGAAGCCAGTCTCCATGCTAACTGGCGAGCCTGCGAAAGTCAGACTCGTTGTTATAAAGCGGCATATCGTAAGCGGTGTCTGAAATGAACATGCGGATCTGCTCAAGCGTCATGCCACAATGAAAACGGTTTACGCTCACATTGGCCCGGGGGAAGTCAGCACAAAACGCATTCAAAACATTTTCATGGACAATGCCAATGTTGATCAACGCAGCTGGCCCGTTGTCACGGAAGGATACGACACGGAATCCCCCATACCAGCCTGAATGGGAGAAAAATGAAAATGCGCCGGATGCCAGACCATTAGACAGGTCATAGCGCAATTTCCCGCACAGAGACTGGCTGTCTTTGCTGTACACGCGATTAATGAAAATACCGGGACCAACTTCTACCGGCTGCTTGTTGCTTGCTAAACACGGAAAGCCCACCAGCGAAACCTCCCTTTCTCCTGACCAGTTTACCTGATACCCGGCAGTGAGAAAGTCCGTCAGTTCTACGCCAGAAAGAGCATTAATGGCCGCGATATCGGTAGTCAAAATATTTACGTTTTTCATATTCATCTCATCTTTATTCTAAAGTGCGTTTTTTGTCTATCAGCCCGAGGATTGAAAATTTGAATATTTAATGTGACAGATAAATACCTGTCACTTTTTCAAAAACAGCCTGTAATTGAATATCGAGAGAGTTCATTTTAAAATCCACCAGCTCAGCTTTATTATCGCAAACCAAATAAAAATAGGAGTCAAATGCGTCTGTATCTTCATCTTTAAAAATACGGAAGGAATTAATTTTATCATGCCCTTCAAATTCGGCATGAATACCATAGCGAACCGAGCCGTCATCGAACTGAACAACCCGTCGTACAGAATTAATCCGGACGTACTGTTTTAAGGCCCTCGCGAAATCGGCATTTAACGCCAACGCTCGTAAGATTGAATCAGCGGTTTCATTCTGCTTTTTACGATCGTATTCAAATATCCCACAGCCGGTGTTACGAAAGACCGGCTGAAGAGCATTAACCAGGTTGAAGGAATCCACGTTTCTGTCGTTTCTGTACATGAGATATCTCCTGCCCCTCCGCTATACGAAGGGGCTTGATAGGGTTACTGCCAGGCTGCGATCACTTCTTCGCACTGGAAATGAGATAAGCACTGCTGGAGTAGAAGAGCCAGCACCGCTGTGTTAGGGACGCGATTGTTACACCACGCGTTGAAAAGCAGCTGCCATGGACCGGCATAATACCCGGCCAGTTTCTTTTTTTGTTTAGCTGTACGGCAGCGGGAAATGGCCTGCTGATAAAGGCTTTCATTCTCATCACCAGCCCGTTTTTGCAGAGTGCGATAAATATACGAATAAAGACTGTCAGAACAGTTTGAAGCGTACGCCAGTTGTTTTTTCATAATACCTCCTGTTTAGAAGTATTATATGTAAACAGCCTCAGCGGCTAATAACCCGTAGCAATATAATTTGCATTTTTTCTATTTCTGAAGACGCTTTTTAAATTAATATTTACTGAGTTATCACAACTTATTATTCTTCCCGTCTGCTGTTTTATTAATCCCCCAGTTAGTAATCACGCCAAGTCGGCGCAATTTTTCACGTTGTTCATAAATAAAAAAATCGCCAAGGCAGTCTTTTAAAACTTCACTATCCTGATATTTTATTTTTTGAAGCATCCTCGCAACTATGGCGCGTTTCAGGAATATGGCTGCATCAGACTCAAGCATTTGTGAGGACTGTCTGACGGTCTCCTGCATGTCGACGATACTGCTGAGCTTTCGTCTGACCACGCTTAGCATAGTGTCCGGGAACCGCTTAGCGGCTGAATGTAACCCGCAACAACGTTACGCATTGTTTTACTCACTGCAATTTTCCATTTAAGTCTGTTTGTTCCACCAGCTGCTAACATCAGCGTTATTCATCCTGAGGTTTCGCCCGCGATTGACAGATCAGAGGCAGCATGGATGAAATTGCCAGAGTAGATCACTGCATACGCGAATAGTGGTTTGTATTCAGTTCTGCGTTTGCCTGCTTTTCCAGTGCTGTCATAACCCGGCGGAGCATCGCCAGAGCCTGAACAGGCGAGCTCCCAAACTGCACTTTCACTTCAGCCGTATCATGATCCTGAATCAGGTCGAGTATATTCACTTCGATCCCTGCCCCGTTTTCATCTTTTGCCGTGCACTGAATACTTACCCGGGTCACCGAATCCGTCAGGACTGGCAGTGGGTTAGTTTTGTCTACGTTGATAACAGCCTTCTTCATTGCCCTGTTTCCCCTTGTCCTGAAAAAGTTACCGACCCGTCCGGATGGAGGGGTCGGTCAGAAAATCATGACTGTCCCTTGTTCATCTTATCAGCATGCTTACGCAGGTACTCTTTCAGGTCAGCATGAGCGTTGATGATATCGTTCATTTCATCATTGGTCAGAACAAGCGTGTAAGTATCAGTACTGACAGATTCACCTTCTTTAAGCTTGGCTTCTTCAGCAATACGTTCAAAAATCGGGATCGCGGTGTCTGCAATGACGGTCACAGTCTTTTTGTTCAGAACGCTGGACATGGAAGGTGCTTTACCTGCCGGGTTCTGTTTAGGAGCGCTGTCCTTTGGAGCTGGAGCCGGTTCCTGTACCGGTGGCGTATCCAGCGTCTCCGTATTGCTTTCATCGTTCAGTTGATCCGGTACCGGGGTGTTATCGGTAGTATCATCTGCCGGTTGCTCAGCACCGATGTTTTCCGGAGTCTGCGGATCTGCCATGCGCTCTTCTACCTTGGCAGCTTTGACGAATTTCAGCGTGTTTTTCGTCGCCTTGCCATAGATGGAGATCGCTTTGTTGATGTTATCTACCGCATCCTCACCGCTGTACATATACTCGTCCAGTGCAACGTACATGCTCACCTGATCGCTCACAAGCATGGTCTGTAGTTCAGAAGGCAGGTCCAGTACGCGAACCATCTGGCGAAGATGCTGCTCTGATTTACCACGTTTTTTTGCCAGTTCCGCAAAGGTCTTAGGCTCTTCTTTATCTTCAACCAGACGCTTAATTGAAAGCGCTTCAGCTACGACAGACAGCGCCAGGTTGGAGTTGCCGGTCAGGGTGAAGAGTTCTGCTTTTGAAGCGCTACCGCGAAACTCTTCGCAGCGAATACGAGTAATGCGTTCACGCCCTTCTGCTTCCAGCTGGCGGTTTGCAATAGCGATGGAACGGATACGGCAAGCCCCCTGACGCAGTACAGGTACGCCATTAACCATCTGAACAACGATAGGCGTCACGCTGAACGGGTCTTCCATGTAGGCATCGGCCAGGCTGTTCAGGTGTTCCACAACGTGAGGCATTGAATAGTAGAGCTCGCCCATACCGGCCGTGCGGGTGTTAAAGCCTTCCTGCTCTACAACAACCGAAGGGTCAATGATAAGGCCGTTGCCTTTACGGGCACCGTTACCAGTGCGTTCCAGGTAACCACGAAGGCTGATTTCGTTGCTGTTGTTTTTTACTTCAGTTTCGATTGCGGACATTTTTGTTCTCTTTTTTGGTTGGTTGTTTAACTGCGCTACAACACAACAATACCAGGTTCGACATTTTTCCTAATAGGTTGCGGAGAAGAAAAAGTAACTTTTTTTAAAAATTTTCCTGAGGCAATACTACTCGATCCGTCCGTTTTAAATCTTCACAACAGTGGGCCGTTTTTACGTTTAAGCAAAATAACTGGTTCAGAAGGTGACTCAGAGAGAAAAGTTACTTTTCCGGTTGTCTGGGCCAGTGATGGGAGAGTGGCAGGACAGGAATGGCTAAACCGGTGCGGGTCTCTTGTAAGTCGCAGGGGATTCAGGAGATATAGAGGTAAACTGGTACGTTCAGTTTTTGGATTGAGCCGGGCTTTTGGCCCGGGCTTAAGGAAGCAGAAATTTGAACGAACTGGCAGGTAATGCTTTATGCCGCCGACAGCTGGCCGTCAGTGCTTTGCTGTTCTGGTTTGACAGTTGGGGGATAACCGGCAGTTAGCCGCTGGCATTCCGCATCACAGAAAGCCCTGAGGTTGCTGAAGACGGACTCCATGAAATCAGCATGAGCATACGAGTCTACAGGACGTGTCTTGTTATCTTTCATCTTGTTCTCCTCAATCATTATTAAAACCAGCGGATTTAGTTTCTGGCGCTCCATCTGCTGACCGGCTTTCCCAGAGAGCAGCGATGTGTCGGGTTCTTTTTCTCATTTTATCGTTTTCATCGGGCCCATCCGGGCGTATAAGAGACCGATTTGGCATGTTTAGGAAACGTACTGGCGTAATTAAAAGCTGAGGTTGGATTTGGAATAAAAGGATGCTTTTCCCGTTTGTCGGGTCTTTCGCCACCGCTGCACGATGATTCTGTCAGGCATTCTGCGCCCTCCCAGGCTGCACATCTGGAAACAAGCGTTGGGATGTTCCCTTCCCCTGCTCACCGTAGAAAGATCGGCAAGTCCCGACGGTCGTTCCGTACGAGCCGGGTCCAAATAATGAATAAATAAAACGCCGCTTCAATTGTATTGACAATAGAAGTCAGGAGGATCATAGTGTCATTCATGGTGCGGCTTTCGCACCACCGCCCCGGCGGTACCGGGCAGAACTGGAGTACCTCATGAAACTTTCCCGTCAGACGACTTCTGATACTTCTGTTGATGGCCGTTCACGCGCATATGCCTGGGGCCGTGTCCATTATTTCATTATCGAACATGCACCAATGGCTGAGCTGGTCGCTATTGACGAGCTGCTGGAAAAAGCTGGCTGGAGCAATGACGGCTGTCCGAACTATGAGAAAGATGACGAGTTTGGTAATGCTGGTTACAGCTGTGGTTACTGGATCGATATTGACAGCGTGGGAAGCTTCAAGGCTGACTACAAACGTCTTAAGGGGGAGATTAGTGCGCATATCGCCTCAAAGGCGGCAGAGGTGGAGATCCGCGTACTGGACTCGATGTCCGACAAAGAATGTAAAGATGTTGCCTCGGTGGCATCTACTGTTCGCCGTGACTTACGTACGCAGTCCGAATCGCTTCATTCACTGCGTACAATCGTAACGGTTGATCATTACAATCCCTATGTGACCACCAGCCGCCCGCTGAGCATTTCCGCCTGGACACTTATCCACGACTGTCTGAAAACAGGCACCATCAATGACGTCTGTTCACGGTTGAGTTCATTAATCCTGCACTCTGAAGCCGCGATTGCCCGTTGTAAGGGAAGCTCCGACTACTCTTCGGAACACGCTCAGCTATCGTTTTTTGCTGGTAACGACTATGTCACCAGACGCACCCTTGTTGATGCAGCTCACGAAGAGGCTCTGCGAATGAACCGCCGCTTTGATGAACGCATTGCAATGAACGCGGATTCTGATGCCAGAAGGCTCCAGTGCGAATTCAACCTTAGCAACCATGTCGTACAGCGTAGGACCGTTGAATCTGCTCATATCCAGGCACTCAATGAAGACGTCACCCGTTCACAGGCGGAACCACGCTGCCCTGGAAAGCTTCTTCTGAATATGACCAGTCATGAGGAAGTGCGGGACTCACTGAGCGCCTGTTAGTCCAGCGACACCCCCTGCGGCTCTACTACCGGGCCGCAGTCTGCTCCTGCCCAGATGGTGCCAGTGGTGTAATGAATTTGTTTAATAAGGCTAAGTATGATGAATAAAGAACAACTAATCGACAAACTGGAACGCGTGGTATGTGGTCAGTACTCCTACGAAATGCAGGAGCTTGCGTATTCGGCCCTCTGCTGCATTAAAGGCACCCCGGACGACTGCGCTAAGTTCCCTGTTACGCGTCCGCTGCCTGACACCTTAGTGGACGTATGGGACGAAATCGGGCAATACCTTGGCACAGGCAAAGCCATTGAAACTCGCAGTTGCGGCGTTTCGCTTCTGCTTCATGGACACTGCTACGATTCAAATCATGTGCTTTACTGGCGCAATGCTGGCGCACTTCCAGCAGCTTGCGATACGCCACTGGCTGGTGGGTCTCGCAAACTGTTCACCTGCTCAGCCTGTGGAGTGGACGGTCTGGATGAACCACCTGAAACCAGTTGCCACTGCTGCACAGAGGGGGCCCACTGGGTTGAGAGCAGGCTCTTCACCTCCGGGCAGGCAGACCCTGAAGAATTTAGACCCGTGGCGGTCGTGAAAGAGTGTGCAGGCTCAACGCCGGATGATCGGCTCATCTGGAGTGTGATTGAACAGCTCAACGGCGAACTGGCGGAAGGCGATAAACTATTTAAGCGACGCTGACAGATCACGGCAGCATTTATAACAGACGAACTCCAGAATAATTTAAAGCAACCATGAACATGAAAAAGCCCAAAGCTGCATTACAGAATGCCATGAAAGAAGATGTGCCAGCTGTGACACAGATTCAGATGCGATCTACGGTTTCCAGAAAGGTTCGCTATGTAAAACAGGCAAATCGAGAGGGTCTGAAATTATCTGAGTGGATGTCGCGGCATCTCGACGCTGTCTGTGATACCGCAGATGAGATTCATAAAGGCAAACGCTCAACTCCGGTTGCGCCTGGGAAGATTCCCCCAGAGGTATACCAGGTGATATACGATCAGTGCGGCGGGTTCGTGGAGTGTGATGCTAATGCCCAGGTTATCTGGGAAGCCTGCCGTAATGCCATTCTTAACGGAGACAAAGGGTAAACGGCAGGTATCGCCTGTCATTTTACCCTTGTGAGGACAATACTGATGAACCATGAGAGCCGAACTGTATACCTGAACACGGCCATTGAGGCCCTGCTGAAAGCTGAGGCGGCTCTGAACGATCTGGCATTAGCCTATGAGCTTAAACCTGATGAAAAGGCAAGCGCATGCCATCCCAGAACCGGCACACTTTCCACTGCGTCCCAGGTAAAAAAACTCCGCCGTGTCCTTGAGAAGCAGAAGGTATGAAGGGCTGCATCAGCCAGGCCCGGATATAAATACATGCTCTGCCAGGTGAGTACCACTGCCCGGTAGCCGAATGATAAGTTTTGATTTCACGGTTGCAATTTCTCCCTCTGGCATCACTGCTCCACGATGCACCCCGATCAGCTTAGCGTCTGAAAATGAAGATGCACCGGACCTGCATGAAGCGGAACGGTGCCCAGCTGAGTGTTTGTGGGCACAATGAACCGCAATTTCATGATGGGAATGAAAGATGGCTGGTGGCCCGCTGATATGAACGCTTACCCTGCATAACGTTACTAACCACAATCTTTTCACTAAAAGAAAAAAGGGTTCCTCCGCTTTAGAGGACCCCTTTCAAAAGGTGCCGATGGCATACTAATCCACACCCTGAAAAGAGGGGGGTTGCCCCCCTCTTTGTCAGCTACTTACCGGATTCGTAGGCCAGGATAGCAAATACCTCCCTTGTTCCGTCTTTCATCCGCAACTCGCAAAGCGAGTTTCGTGTGAGCCAGGTGAATATCAACAGCGTTAAACAAACTATTAATATGCACAAAACAATGGGTTGGTTCGGCATTTTCATGGCCTTCTTCTCCTTGCATTTAAGCAGGCAAGAGGCTACGCTGTGTGTGACTAGCATACAGGGGCCTCGGGTTGTACTGACCCCAGAAAGTTGGACAGTTAAACACGAGGCATATAGGTCTGATTCCGATATTCAATTGGAGTCAGACCTTTTAATTTCAGGCTAATTCTTCTGCTGTTGTAGTATTCAATATATTCCGTAACAGCATCCTTCAGCTCGCTTATATTACTGAACTCATCAAGATAAAAACACTCCGACTTTAAGGTTCCAAAGAAACACTCCACCACAGCATTATCCAGACAATTGCCTTTTCTGGACATGCTTTGTTTAATACCATGTTCTTTAAGGATATTTTGATATCTTCTCATACGATACTGCCATCCCTGGTCAGAGTGCAGAACAGGATGCTCGTGAGGATTAAGCTTTTTGAATGCCTGATCGAGCATATTCTCGACCATGTTCATCACTGGTCTTTCCGAAAGGCTGTAAGAAATAACTTCGTTGTTGAAGAGATCTATTACTGGAGACAAATACAGCTTGCGCCCATTGACTGCAAATTCAGTAACATCGGTAACCCACTTCTCGTTTGGCCGCGTAGCCTTGAAATCTCTTTGGAGAACATTGGGGGCGGTTTGCCCTACCTCTCCTCTGTAAGAGCGGTATCGCTTGACCTTAATCGCTGCCTTCAGTGAGAGGATTCCCATCAGGCGCTGAACAGCTTTATGGTTAATCTGTTTCCCTTCTCGATGAAGAGACAGCGTTACCCTACGGTATCCGTATCGGCCTCTATTCTCATGATAAATCTCACCAATACGCTTTTTAACGTCCGCATACTTGTCAGGCTTGCTGAGAGCCTTTAGATGGTAATAAAACGTACTGCGCGGTATCTCCGCAGCCCTGAGAAGCTCATCAAGAGGATAAAACTGCCTTAGCTCGTTGAGTACTTTCACTTTTTCGTGGGATGAGCTAAGGCTTTCAGCTTTTTTAGATACACAAGCCGCGTTTCAAGAAATCGAACTTGCCTTTCAAGATCCTCAATGCGTCGGTCTTTTGACAGCTCCAATGCTGATGCCGCTTTTTCTGGATCAACTGATATTGCAATGTTTCTTTTGGTGCCAATCTTGAGCGCGCGTAAACCAGCTTCTCCGCGCTCTTCATAAACCTTCAGCCACCTGGCTACAGAACCACTACCAGCAAGCATAAAGTGAGCAGCAGCCTGATTAAGGGACATGTGCTGCTCGATCACCGCTTTCACGACCTTAATACGCAACTCAGGATCAGCACTAACACCTTTAGGTTTGGGAATTAAACCTTTTTCTCCATGTTTTTCATAGAGGGCAACCCATGTCCTGACCTGGGTTCGGGGGACACCAAAACGTGCCGAGATGATCCTGTAACCATCATCAGTAGTGAAGTAGTGATTCACGACTTCAAGGCGCTTTTCAAAAGGGTATTTTGGCTTTGACATATCAGGGGCTATTCCATTTCATCGTCCAACAAAATGGGTGCAGTACAGGTTAATTGAAAAATTACTCGGGGCTTTCTGCTTTTACCACAGTCAAACAGTGTTACCGCTGGCTGGGGCAAAAGCCTCCAGCACCAGCGTCATTATATCACTCTGCCCTGATCAGCCAAACACCCTGCCTGCATAAATCATTGATTTATAATTTATTTGACATGAGTCACTTCCGGTTGTCGGAGACAGTCTTTTTACACTAAAGAAAAGGGTAACGGGCAGCTGCTTGGTCGGAACATACAGTGCAGTTCCTGCCCGTTTAATTTCCGGATGCAATGGTAGGATCAGGAGGCACTGGTTCCGTTGATTAGGGAAAGCTTATGTGCCTGAATACGGCTGTATTCGAGATGGGATGGAATATTACAGATGCGCTCCAGTCGATCATGCAGCCTCGTGTAGGTCAGTCGATGAATACCGGACATTTCATCAAGTAGCCAGCGCTTGATGTAAGGGTTACAGGAAAGCCGGGCAAGATCGTCGTCATCCACTTCGTCAAAGAACCAGTACTGCTCCATCGGGACTACCTGAAATATCCACGGCCGGGGATAGTCCCCTGTGACAACCAAAAACCATGCGAGAAAGCATAGACACAGCTCAACGATCATCAGCATCGAAAATTGCGAATAACTTAGACCAGGCACATAGGGTGAACTATCCGCAACATACCCCCTGAACAATTCCGCCACAAGGTAGCCCAATAGCGACAAGGCCAGCATCAGGGTCAGGATTAATCCCCCATTAAACGCTACCGAAGCCTTTTGAACCCGATCAGGTGCTGTCCGGCTGCGATAGTTGGTCACTACTCTTTCTACAAGTGCCCTTATGGCAGCCTGTTCTTTACTGACATCAGCTCCGGAAAAACCGGACGGGCTTTTATTTAATTCAGTCATACCCCACTCCTGTTATGTGCTCTACTGAACAAACACGTAGATCATACAGAGCTCACGGACGCACTCCTGCCAGATAAAGGAGGGAATTTGGCTGTAAGACGGTTAGCCAACAGTTCAGGTTATGCGTGGGATCCGGCCAGTCAGAAAGGATTCCGTTATTAACAGGCAAGGTTAAAGGCAGATGGACGTTGAAATTGTGGATGCTAAAAGGGGTATTACTCTTTTTCCTGCATAGCGGCTTTTTCAGCCCGGGTGGCCAGGCGAGCATTTCCGAAAGGTTCACGGACAAGCAGGGGCTTCTCCTTCTTCCAGCCCCTGATAGCCGTTTCTCCAAAACGACGTGGTGCATTGCCGTTCCAGCGAGCAATCACATGATTATCATGAATTTCTATAATGACAACGGGGTGGACAATGACCGTTGTAATGGTGGTATTTCCCATTTTGGTACGGGTTACAGACCAAACCTGCATCCCGGATTCCAGCTGGCTGATTTTCATATTATATCCTTAAGCCAACACGAACTGCGCCACAAAAATTAATGTGGCGCAATTTACCATAAACAATAAACATCAGATACCCGTGAAGAGATTTCCCTTTATTTTAAAATTCTTCTGGAGAAAAAATGATATTTCCAGAAGAAGTCAGCGAAATTCAGAAACGGCCATCACAATGGTGCTGCGCTGACGCTGGCGTTCTGCCTTGCGCTGCCTGCGGCGATAGATCTATTTTGCGCTGACGTAAGGGCAGTCCTCACGGGTATACCAGCAGCAGCCGCAAGGTTCGGGCCGGGGTTTTCCGGCAAGTCCAAATGGTTTCATCAAGTCACCTTTTTAATATTTTTAATGGCAAGATACTTCCCTAACACATTGTTTTATCGCATATAACGCTGTTGCATAAACAGATACAGATAACCCTCAGGAGAAAACATGCAAAGGTTATCAGTGATAACCGCATCCAGATACCGAGTGTCAGTCTGTAAACGTTTTATCACCAGAAAATGTGCTGCCGCAGCCTTAATGCCAGAACTACCGTTTACAACATTATGTATACCCGCTTCGAATAACGAACGAGCATGAATTACCTTTTCCCGGGCCGCTTCGATCTCCGCATTAATAACGCATTGCCGCGCCTGGATGACTGCCTCTCCGGTTAAATCGCGGAAATTCATTAGAGATGTGATCATGATTAACTCTCCAGATTATGTGGAATCATTATAACAACTGGCATCCCGCCACAAATAACCTGAGAAAAATTCTTTGAAATATTCCTATATATAAGGAATTACAGTCGGAAAAGAAACGATGAAATAGCGCCGACCGCTTAAAATCGATAAATTAAAATGGACGGCACTGGAATGAAAAACTGAAAGTAGTAAGACCGTAATTATCCTTCACGGATGTAAGCTTTATAAGAGGAGTACTGGCAAAGCTTTGCCAAGTACTTCGGCGGTTGTGTCTACGATTTTACGGATGTCATCGATCTGCGAAGGCTTATTCAACACCACCGTAAAAAGCTCTCCTTCGTTATCAGCCTGCTCGCAGTTTCCGTATCGGCTCCCGTCGTACAGCTGCACAATACGTGACATAGAAGACTTTGTTTGTTTCATGGCTTTGCACCTGCTTTTAGGCAGTTTGGTTACTGGTTATCAGAAGCTGGTTTCATGCGCTTCCGGCTGGGACACGAACTGGTATTTGACGCCGCCAGGCACACCTACTGCTTCGGCAATAGAGTCGCAAAGCCGCGATAAATCATTTAGTGTCATCGGATATTCAATATCTACAGAATATAAAGCACCTGCATTTTCAGCATCTTCGATGTTTTTATACTGGGCACTAAATATAGCAATGGTCTGAATTTCGTGGTTATGCATGAACCGGTCCTTATTAAATTATAAAAGCCACCCGAGAGTGGCCTGAGTTGAAACTTAAATCTGTGAAGTATTTTTGAGAGATTTTTTGCGATCCAGATGCCGGGCAACAATGGTTCCGATAACAAGTAGCATGATGACCGCACTGAAGAAGGTGCTGTCAGGGACGCCCTGGAAAAAATCACTGAAACTGTAAACAATAAAAATCAATGCGCAAAAATAGAAAACGATACGAACATAAGGGGTAAAAAACATTTTCATCGGTTGCCTTCCATTCAGGGAGAATTCTCAGTAATTACATCACACCTGAAGAGAAACTATTTTCGTATAAATGAGCATTTTCGACATATCAGAGGGGGGGTTTACTCATAAATGAGGTAGTAAGGGTCACACTTGAGGTGAAAGTTACTTTCCTGGCTGCGAACGAACTATCTCAAATGTTAGAGGTGTGCGTTCGCCTTGAGAGCCTCATGCCCTGAGGAGCTCAACTTGAGCCGATAGTATAAACCTGGCTCCAGATGGCTTGCTGGCTGGCATAACTCCACGAGGCCGAGCCGGAACAGGACCGGAGAGCTCCTGCACGTCACATCATCAGGATTCCCCATAAACGTACGCCGTTCTCTGGCCCGTCTGAAATTGCCAGAGATATCATAGACCGTGCCGGATGCCATCCGTCGTAACACGTAAATCTGTGCCATTGTAAGCTTCTGGGCGGAACTGCTTAAACCTGACATACCTTCCCCTCCTTATATAAAACAATCCGCCAGCAGCTCGACTGGCGGACAATGTTTGACTGGCAACAGCAAGGACATACTATTTAGTGACAAGTTTGATCTTGGTTTCACTCATTCGAAGTCGAAACTCCTGAAAACCCTGCTCTACCGCTAACTCCAGCCACTCAACGGGAATGGTATAGCTACAATCAGACCCACCCAAAGCGGCATCACAAGCGTAATCCCAGTCCTCATCCAGTTTTGGATTCATCCCCTGGGCGTAAGCCACAGTATCGCGGGATGCGGGAGAGCCCTCAAGCTCAGCATTAGTGATCAGGTATACACCATGACTGTGCGCGAGAAGCACTTTTGGCACCAGATGTGTGCTGGCAATTTTTGAGGATGAGGGAAAGAAAACCCTACCAGCTTTACGCGCCTCTTCTTCAGTCTGTCCCTCAGCGTTAAGGAGGGCTCCCCCCGGATAGCATGCCGGGTCATAGATCTGATCTGCGGTGACCGAAAACGTTTTTGCGGTGCGAATTTCTTCGATCAGTTTATTAATATCCGCCATTTCAAATACGAGAGTGGTCACAGGCTTACTCTCCCTCTTCAGTGGACAACATCAGATACTTTGTTGCCAGCAGAAGCTCTCCCACATCCTTGAGGGACAATTCAGCTTTGCCTTCTACGGCAAGCTGCAAGCGCTGTCGAATTGCATGAACAGAATCTGAAGATAAAGATGCCATTTTGCGCAAAACGGCATTAGCCTTTTCTACAGCAGGATACAGAATTTCTGAGTTGGTATTATCTTCGTCATTATCAAAGATAATTTCAGAATCCATATTGATGTTATCTTCAAGCCAGCTTGAAAGCACTTCAAGTAATGACATCACCTTTTCAATTTGCATATCGCCTCCTCTGTTAATGTGAAACAAATATAACAAAGTGGCTTACCCGGCTAATAACCTGAGCAGAAAGTTTTCGCACTTTGTTTGAAAACAACTTTTCTGCTCAGGTTAATGTTAAAGTCGCTGTGTAAAAGATAAAGGGCACTAAAGATGATTTAAGCATCAAACAGACTAAATCGGATTCCGTCTTTTATATCGCTTTTAAAATAGAATGAATGAAATATAAATTTAGCGTTTATGATTGAACGCTGTAGAGGTTGATTTATCCAGTGATATTCAGTTTGGGGCCTTAAAAAGGTTTTATTTTGGATTCGAATTACAAAGGGAGCACCGACATTTTTCTGGGGGCTCCCGCAGAGAAAAAGCGGTGAGGCTATGAAGACGAAGAGGAGGTATTCGACGAAATACTGTATGGCCACAGGAGAGCTTCAGCACCCATATCCTGCCGTCTCGCTCGCCTGTAATGATTTCAACATGTACAACGTCATACCACGTAGTTGTATTTCTCACTTTGTTTATGCTTCCTGACACCGTGTGAACGCAATCTTCGTCTGGATGCGTTCATAGATGGAAAACTGCCTTTCAATGGAACCGGCATTAGACAGTAATTCATGAAGCTCAGCAGAGTCTGTATCGGGAACGATAGCTACAGAAACTCCATATCTCCGTCCAATTTTGATTAGGTGCGCAAGCTGTTCTTTTTCGGATTCTGTGAGCATTGCCAGATCTCTTCCGGACACCTGCTCTATAAACGAACCAAGGTTTTTGGGAAAAAAGGGTTCGGCATCAGAGTTATGTGCTGGGCGCGTCTGCGGCTTATCGAAGCTATTGGGCATGAATAGAACCTATACAGTTAGAGAACTGGAGAATGGATAAAGACTCTATGAAAATCAGTTGTGCTACACTCGAATGCTAATCAAGCTTTATGATGGCTTTAGTAGGGATGGCCGTCAACTTAAACCGATAAGAAGGGAGCCATTTATCGTTAAAGTAACTTTCCCGGATGATGCTCTTTTTACGAAATAAGTTTCTCACACTCCTGTATAAGAGTCGCCCTGGAACGAGATCGACTGGCTTTGCTTAATGAAGAGCGTAGTTGATGTTCATCAACCCCATCAGCGATAAACTGACCGATTTTTGTTTCAAGCCGCTGCATTGCCTCGTAAAGCTTGGCATCCGCATTATTTTTAAGAAACCTCAGTATATAATCAGCAATAATTTGGACGGGAGTGAACTTATACATTATGTATCCTTAAGACGTTGTGTTAAATGATTCAAAAAAATTTATAACCAGACGTAAATTATTATACATAAGTAAGCACTTTAGCTAACAAGCTGGAGGAGTGAATTTCGGTTAGCAACTATATTTTAGAAGCTGATTGCTGAATAGACAAAGCCCGGCTTACCGGGCATTCATTTAATTAGATGCTAGAAATCTGACCCGTCGTCTGACTTTTATTCCAGGCAGAGTTAGGAACTAATAATGATGGCCTGGTCAGTTTGAGGAAGCCGGTTTCCTCTGATAAATGCAGGGTGGTTTAAACGAGAAGAAGAAATGGTCATCGCCAGAAATGTCTCTTCACGCGAACGCAGAAATTCCCCCCATGAATAGGTTTCCCATACGTCGTGAGAAAGGTCGGATTCCTTTATGTACCGGGATTGCATTGTTGGCTCAAAATCGACAGGGGCTAAACTGTCATAGGATGGATGAACACGGTACCCCAATCCCTCCTCCGTCTGATGGTATGCATGTGCCAAAAGGACATCGTGGGAGACCAGGTCATAGTCGTTGTCCTGAACGAGCGTTTTTACGGTATGACTAATTTCCCCAAAGCCGTCTATTTCCCAGAGCGTTATCATTGTGAACTCAGCTAAAGTTCGTGGGCTCTTTACCAGAAAGCCATTTAATGCTCGTCGCCCCTTCAGCATGCCAACGTGGTAGGTCTTGTTGGGATAGGGTTTCATTGCCACCAGCGAATCAGCTTTAAGCTCAAGTGACAATTCAGGGACAGACACGGACATGAGAGTACACTTGTTTTTCATATGGTGAAGAATACGTGGCACAAGATGCAGATACATCATTTTCTCCTTTTATGGATATAACTGGCAGATCCTCAGCAGCATCAAAATAGTTAATAGACTTTTTTAATTGGTTAACCACTGTTGATTGACTTGTTTTATGTCTCTGAGAAATTATTCGTTTTGTTTCTGTTCGTTATACTGCTCAAACCAGAAGACGACCGGTTTTACTACAATATGAAGCAAACCAAAACGTTCTGCGGTACGGAAATTCACGCTATATGCGCGAGCCCGTTCAACCTGTTTGGTAATTTCATTTCTCATTCCTTCAACACTAAAAGCTCCTTTAAAAAGGTTGCAGGGAGCGCATGATGGAAATAAGTTTTCTATTGCATGCAGTTCAGGGTGCATAACCTTACCCGTACTTCGGGCAACATGAGTTACGCCGCTGCCGACCGGGGCTCTCACCAGTTCAAAGTCGCGTCGAACAGGCTCAACATGATCGGCATGCCACCCTTTTTCAGGAAGCTTGCAACCACAATAGGCACAACGCCCCCCAAATTTCATTCGCAGCTCAGCTCGCTGTATTTTAGAGATCTTATTTTTAGGTTTTGAGAACCTACCATCAGGTGATTCCGCTTTGGATAACTTTGCTGAGGGCTCAGGTAACTCAACTAAATTCCCGTTGATATTTATCACCTTGACCATATCATTTTCCGCCTTTACTAATCTCACGGGCACAGGAGCTGGCTTAAGTAACCGCTGAAGTTAACAGCCACTGACTGCCTCTACCCAGACCTTCTGTTTATACTCAATAGGCCACCCCTCTTTATCTGCCCGGATGACGCAATCATTTACCGTGGTGCGTGACCGGATACGAACATCAAGCGGAAGCGAATCGTTATCCACACGAGCCTGTGCCTCATTTAAAATGCGTAAAAACATCTCTTTGGTCATTCAGATACCCCCTCAACTTTGCGAATTTTGATCAGATGAGGGCGATTCAGTTTACAAAGTTGTTCTGTCGCTTCATCAATCGAATTGAACCGATGAGCCTCTTCGATATTTAAAGTCCAGTATTTCGCTTTCCCTTCTCCCAGATCGGACTCAAAATAATTTCGCTTTACATCCATTTTTTTAGGCCTGCCATTTATCTTGACGACATTATGTCTGTCATCAAAAAGAAATTCGTCCCCCTCAAAAGTGATTAATACAAATGGCCCCTCAGGCTTGGAAGTCCGGGGACTTCCCATTTTCAAAGTCATACTTCAGCCTCTCGATAGAACTCATGAAACCTCAAATTAAAATGGACTCACACCACACTGATTCAGTATTCCTCCTGAACCCCATTAGGCTCTGTTGTGATTTCATATTTAATACCGCCAGGTGCTCCCACAGCGTCCGCGACCGACTCACACAGCAGCGAGAGATCGTTGAGGGTCATTGGGTGTTCAATGTCCAGCGTGAAGAGTTTCCCGGCTTGCTTGGCGGCTGTCTTGTCAGCATGTTCAGCATTAAAAAGGTATACGGTGTGTTTTTCCTGAGCGGGGGTATTTTGATTTTGCATTGATGATCCTTTTGTTTAGTTCCCCGATTCCGGGGGTGAGTGAATTAATTTAAATTTATATTTGTCTGGTTTAATTAGAACGTTTCCAGGCTATGCGTAAACAGGTAATGCAAAGGCTGTATCAACAGGATTAAAGTTACTTTTCTGGATGCAGCAACGCTTGGACATGATGTCCACATTACATCACGATCAAAGCTAAGTTTTTTTTGTATAACCCCTTCATTTTCGTGTGTTTCGCGTTTCAGACGCTTATACGACCTGCCTGACCATCCTCATCAGAAGGCGGTTTAACAGTCCTTTCGCTGTCGGGCGATTGCTATCGACATAGTAAAAACCTGTTTTGGTCGTACCGTGAGCACTGCTCAGCACCCTCAGTTCCCAGATAACGTCACGGATAACGCCGCCATTTTCTGGCTTAAGGCATTCAGATAAATGGCGCATGAAACGAGCTCTTACGGCACGGTAATAGCGGAACTCCTCTGGCTGGTTAGTATTTTCTTTCACCCGGAGTCGCTGGTTACACAGAGTTAGAACTGCATCCATCATTCCCGCCTTCAGCTTCGCCTGGATCGCACCTTGTTGCTGTTCCCTCTCACCTTCGAGTAACGTTAAGATTCTTTCTCCGAGTGCCGTCTTGTTGTGTACGTGCAACTGTACACAGGCAGCTACGCATGCCCAGAATCTGAACTTTTTTATCTGTCCACGCAATTTCCGGGCTACAACCTGACGGTATGCAGTATCGCTGAGTATTTTAAAACGCCGACTGGCAACCAGCTCTGGAAGCGACACTCTTTCGCCTATCCCCAGGCGGGAAAAGGTTTGTCCCCGTTGTGCGAGACGATGATAGACAGCGCCCTTCCCTTTTGAAATTCGGACCGCGCCATAACGAAGAAGATACTGAGCAGCAGTCGTTGGAGTAAACTCACCGTCAGCGATGCTCTGGCGTAACCCGTCGTATTCATGCCAGATAATCCAGGACGCCGTATCTTCTTCAACAGTCAGCTCATCCTCTTCCTCGAATGCCACGACGACAGAACTGCTCTCTCCGGTCTTTAGGCTACGTGAAGCCCTGGGGTCAGCCTGCCCGTCAAAATAGGTCATCAGCGGCAACGTATCAGTCAGTCCATCATAAGCTGTACCGAACCGGCCTCCGGGCAGTTTCATCCAGAGTGGAGCTGGCATTGGTGTACGGGCCACAGGCAGCATGTCAGGCTCATCCTCAAGAAGGTCCAGATCGGCCTCTTCCCAGACTCTGCGATAGATCTCAATTGCCCGAAACGGGCGAGGGTTGAAACAGTGCAACGACCAGAGGAAATCAACGTGGATCACGTTTGCTTCATGTACAAGCCGAAATTGTGGCTCAGCCATACGACGGTTATAAGCCGTATCGTCCACCTCGCCGGAAAGTAGCTTTCTGCGATGCTTTGCCGCACGTCTGGCTTCAACATAATCAAGGCTGCAACAGACATGAAAAAGACGTTCAGTCAGGGACGAAGAAAAGATATTGGGTTGAAGACGCACATACCCGCCTTCGAACACTTTACGACCGATATAATCCCGCAGGCTCCAGTCGTACTGGATCTTAGAAAGAAATCGCTGAAGACGACTTAGGCCTGCCTGATAACCATATTTCTCAGGGTCAGTGCGAAGGAGCGTTTCCATTGAATGGTCAACCCCTACGGCTGTGCAAAGCGAGCACCCATATCTAGCCCCACAAGCTGAGGTTCGCGTGGGTTTCTCCGGCGACCAGATACACTCTCCGGTGGCGTCTTTATAAAGCGTTGCCAGGCTGAAGTTATCCGGCATAAAGCTTGGTAAAGGGAAGCGGGATTCGGAACCACAGGCCATTAGAAAAGACCAGATGTCCTGAGTGCGCCACTCCTTTACTGGATAGAGTTCACCACCGTGCTCAGTCAGGGTTACTTTCCTCGCCTGCCCTCCCATTTTGAGGATATTTCCGGCCCTTCGGGCACTTTCATCATCCCTGGAGCCCAGCATCAGGCATACCCTGCTTCGTACGGATGCCGGGGCGTTTTTTAGATAACGAGCTTTGGCCTTGCGCAGGGGGGCGATTTTGTAGTCGGTTGAGCACTGACGGGTTGAAGAATTAGTCCAGGTCGGAAGTCCACGTCCAGTCAGAATGCGGCCTACCCAGCTCTGCGTAAGAGACGGTTGGGCGACAAGGACTGTGACCGGTAGCTGGTGTTCAGCAATGAACATTCTAAGCTGGTTGAGAACCTGTGAAGCCTGATAGTGCATCTCAGGGTTTTCGATCAGCGTATCGGACATCTGAATGAAATGATGTTCGCTGATATTTGTGCCGTTACGTACTGCCCTGATCAATGCCATCAGAAATAGGTGAAGAAGAGAATGGGAGTCTTTACCGCCACTGTATCCCACGCACATCGTCCATCCGTCCGTAATAGCCTGATAAATAGCAGATGTGGCTGACGTGACCAGAGAAGAAAGACTCACAGTCTCCTTTTCATCGGTATAGTTCAGATCGGCATCGGTTGTCAGGGTCTCCCAAACATCAGCCCATTTATCATGTTTCAAAATGGCAGCATTAGCCGCCTCAGGAAAAATAACTTCTGAGGGTAATTCAAGGAATGAGTCACTTTTTTCAATAAACATATATTTTCCTGAACCACGGCATATGCTGCATCACTGATATTTTTATTAGAACTTTAAAATAACTACAGCGCAACCATTTAGCGAAATTATATTAAATCAAAATCACGCAAATTTAATTCTTAAATAGATTTAAAATAAAAACCCATTGTAATTTAATCTCCCAGCACAGCTATTAGATATAGGTTGGTGGTGTAATAAAAGCCGTGACATTTGTTTTCAACTCAGACAGCGGAATTGAAGGAGTGTTAAGAGTCATGTCATCACCACAATGGCGTGGTAGAGCAGAAAGCTGAAATGAATCTTTCATCACCCTAATAACCGGGCATTCCGTACGTGCTGATGGCATTACTTCCCGCAGCATCGCTTCCTGCCTTGTGCTATCGCTATGCTTATATTCATCCTGGTCTGTTATTTCTTGAATTTCATCTTCACCACAAAATGACCAGTTAGCGTCATAGAAGTAAAACTCAGTTAACTGAAGATCGTTTTTTTTCACGTATGTCGCCAATTTGCGGATACGCTGTTCAAGCATTGTATCTATCCGTAAGGAAACACTTTGCGGAACATCACTTGCAAAGTCATTGATGCAAACAACGGTAGATACTATGAATTTATTGGTCATGGCAGGCTCCAGGCCACCGGGGGAACCGGTGGCTACGGTTATCAGGCAGGCTTATGCGCCGCAAAGGGTGTCAAGGGAAGGAAGAAGCTTGCTCAGCTTGTCGTAATCGAGCGGAGACAGTTCTGTAACGAGTTCGACCGAAAGACTGGTGTTGTCTTCTTCACTCAGAATATAGATTCCGTCTTCTGGCTCTTTTCCGGCACATGCCTTCAGTCGTCTGTTAACGACCTCCTGGGCTGAATCCGCTACGTCGCAGCTCAGGACATAGCTTGCCACATAGCTGCTCTCACCGTGGTAATGCGTCACTTTACACAGAGCATACTGGATACCGGCTTTGTGAGCCTCATTCATGAGACGAGAAAACTGACAGCCATCCTGGTAATAGTGGGTATCCTTTGTGACCAGAATAGTCATACCCCCAAATTCATCTGTCCGGCTTTTACTGCATGTAAATGCAGCAGTAATTGTTACCATTTCCGGGAGGTCGAATACCGACAGCACGGCAGTTGTGAGGCAAATTGCATGGTCAAGATCAATAGTCTCTCCATGAAAAACTGACAGCCCACTGCTGTTAACTTCTGTTGCGAACGACAGTTCATAATTACAGTCTGGGCAGGATGGTTGCCCAAAGCTCGGCTCTGAAGGGTCATACTCAGGGTGGTTCTCAATAATACTGAGAATCAGCTTCTCAGTCAGAGAACAATCTGCCAGTGGCTTATCAAGCAAACGCTCACCTTCTGCAATTTCTGCTTCGGTAACGAATGTGATTGCTTCTTGTGCCATTTTAGCCTGCTCCTGAGTGCAGGGAATAATAAACGACGCCAGAGTATAATTATCTGCCACAGTTGACTCCTTGATTATTTAATTAATGTATTTGATGAGAAGATCATAACAAACACACTACTACCAACTAATAACCTGAAGTCGTTTTTTTAGAAAAAATATTAAGAAGAATATGAACACCACCTCATCTTAAATTAATATTGTTCAGGATTAATATTCATTTTTGCAAATAAAAACCGCCAGACGGCGGCTTTTATAAAGAGGGAAATATCATTGGAAGCTGAAATTACTTCACGGCAGGCCGACAAATTACGCGACTGCTGTGAGCTGAAGCGAAACTTGTAGAGGAAACTATAATCACCTTTTCTAAGTCGTCGGCACTGTCGGCAATATGATGCCGAAAAGCCTCCTCTGCATCACCAGGGGAATCGGCTTCGACCGGGTAGGCCTGATCATCATCATCAAACATAATGCGCCCGGAAATGAGATAAAGTCGGTTCAAATCTGGCGTCGCTGCGCTCGTGCTTCGTTCGTTCAGATTCATTTTTTCTCCGTCTGTTGCTCGTAAAAAGAATGACGCCGGTTTAAAAGGCGTCGCCAGGGTTCAGGCTAAAACGCAGGGTTGCCATCGAGGAAGCTCATTGGCTGGCCAATAGCGGATGCCACCCTGAGAATTTCACCTGGTGTGGCATAGCGCAGCATTTCTGAGCGTCCAAATTTCTGATACTCATCTACTGACATCTTTCTCCACTCGGGGTGAGGATCTTTTCCGCACAGTGACCAGTTGCTTTCAGAGGAATCACGACGGAGAACGTACACATCAAGCGAGGCTGTAAGCCCGCTTCCATATCCCCGCTGCGCTACAATACGAACCTGAGAACCATCGTCGCGTTGCAACGTCTGGGTTAATTTCGTGATAGGATCCTGAGAATGCATGCCATTTACCTCGTTTTTAAAAGAATTACCGTAAGTAAATGATACCGAATCGAGAATTCTGGCTAATAGGTCAGAAGAAAAAATATTGCATATTTTTGAAGTGTAGGATAATGATTAGAATAAAATGGCCTGAATAAATCGTTAGCTTTAACTCTGCTTATTTCAGAAAAACTCTGAATTAGTAGTGATGGAAAACGACGCGGTGAAAAGTAACTTTTACACCGCAATTCAGAAAAAAGTTTCAGTTAGTCACATTACGAATAACCCGGCTTACTTTCGCATGTGCGTTCCCCTGCATGTTAAAGTAAAGCCCTCCGGGCAGACTCGTCGCCCACTTAACGCCTCGCTCAGCCATACGCTTCGGTGTTTCCAGCCAACCACGAGGAATATTGCCCGGAACGTTACCGATAACCCGTCAAATGCATGCTGCTACCCGGATGCCGCCGGGAATATCGCATTTGGATTCAACAATATGCATGACCTCAGATAAAGCACCATGCCGCTGGACATGATCGCCAATGTGCAACTCGATAGGAGAAGCCATTTCTGAATCTGACTTCATATCTGTCCACCTTTAATTTAGAAACCGTCTAAATTACCAAATTAGTTAATCCAACAACATCTGTATCACAACCATCAATTTGTTTTTGTTGGGTCTATATCGTAGAAACAAGTGAATAATGAATACACTCGTTAATACAGACAACCGGAAATGAATGACTACCTGATTATCTCAGCGGTATATGCTAAGCCGTTAATATTGCCATTCTCTGGTGGAACCACTGCTAAATGAATAAACCGTTTGTCGCTTCAAACCACTTTATCAAAACCGTTAACTTGCATTAAGTCCGATACAGTTCGGCGAGCTCATCCAGCATGGGGTTACTCTTATATCCCGGTGCGGCCGTAAAAAGGTTTCGGGAAATCGCCAGCCACTCCATGATTTTGTCCGTCGCCAGCCAACGTCTGCCAAGTCGCTCGGCTGCGATGGGGACTTTATGCAAGCCAGCGAAGGGATCTACAACAAGATCTCCCGGCTCTGTCAAAAACTCAATCAGAAACGCTGCAAGCCTGGTAGGAGACGTTGCACCGTGCAGCGGAAAACCGAGCTCGCGGGCAATGGAATGGCAAAATCTCGTATCAGCGCAGCTATTGCCGTAAAACAAAGTATTCTTGGGGATCGTTCCTTCTGTTTTATTTCCAAAGGAACCGCTTTTAAGCTGGTACGCCCCATCACCATAAAAGGTCGTGCGATTTTCACCGCCTGCTGCCTGCAATTTTAGATGCTGGTCTGAATGCGGTTGTAGTACACGTAAGTTGTTTGAACGAACCTTACTCGCATCATTGGTAAACCACAGCACAGGCTCATACGATGAGCAGAGCTGCACCCGTTGCTTACATGCCCAGTGCGTTGGCGATGGGGGCTTACTGCGATTCACCCACTGAAGCCTGTCCATGAGCTCAAGCCCCAGCTTGTCACATAATGCCAGTGTCAGACGCTCCAGATACAGAGAACGTGAAGGCCTACCCCTATTAAAGCTATCTTGAGTGATATTCAATGCCACACTTGCGCCCGGTACAAGCTGTTTCACGATCGGTTCGAGGATACGCAGAAGCCAGTCAATATAAGCCTGCTCGCCACGCCCCCCTCCGTGCCCGTAGTCTCTTGAATTTCGAAGGAGGTAAGGTGGCGAGGTCAGGCAAAGATGAATTTGCTCGGTGATATTGCTGAAGAAGGCATAGGCGTTTCCAAAAACCGATGCCCCAAGAGAAGTTGAGAAACCGACAACACAGAGCTTTTCCCATGACTCATGCAGGTTTGTTTTCGTCTTAGAGGCGTATCTCCAGACGCCCCGTTTTTCTGGAACGCGTTCGATGACCCCGGCCTGACGGAGAGTCTGCTGAAACCAGCGAACCTTATGTTTGACGCCGCTGGTTCTGGTTTTATCTGACCCAAATTCTTTCAGTTCGTGCAATTCGGCATCCGACATGCCAGTTTTACGCTGCACTTCGCGATAAAGCTCGTCGTTGGTCAACGGCGATTCGGAGGCAGCGTAGATATGCGCAATTAAGTCCGTATTAATCGTACTCATCAGCCATCCTAATGGGGATACAGTTATTATATCGGCCTGATGGTTGGAAGTGAGATTACTAAATCAGACCGATCTGGTTTGTTGAAGACTTTGCCAAATCATGCAGCACAGCTGGGCTTGCACAGAGCGAGCCGGGCTCCTTTAGCGGAGACACCTTCGCAAGTTGGATTAATCAGCCTCAAGATTCTGGAACTCAATGAGCTTTTGCTCACACTCCTCCCTGCCCCACGATCCCTGCCAGTCACAGATGTCCCGGTACTTACTTTCCAGCTTATCCATCTGTGCGAGATTAGCTGTTGCGAAGTCTGTCCATATGTCATGCCAGCAAGCGTTGTACGTAACGCCAGCTGGTGGACAATACTCCATTGCATCAGCATTAATAATTTCAACGCGAAGATCGGTTGCAAACGAGGCTGCAACGAGGTTAATAACATCCTGTTCTTTTTCGATTACCGTGACATGGGTTACATCGTCTTTCTGAAGAATGGCGTGGAGCACCATACCAAGACCAAGACCATTAATGAGCACCCGCCCGGTGGCTCGCTCTATAAAATCCTGGCAGGTTCGGATCTCCATCGGGGTATTGGACATCACCACATCCCAGCCGTTGGACAAGCGGCGATATCTACCGGGCGGGATAAACTCATCTGTATTACCAGTACACTCGGCACGAAGGGCGAGGGTCAGCGCCTTATCTGTGGTAATTTCGAAAGTGTCCAGTTTCCAAGTTCCGGACTTGCCGTCTTTAACGGGTAAATCAGAAAAGCAGCTCTTCATCGAGGCAACCAAAATTCCAGTAGTTTTGTTACGCTGAACCTACCACAAACCCGCTCTTAATGAAGGCATCAGGAGCGATAGCGATCTTTGAGGCATCGTTTAAAACAGCGGCATCCTGTAACAGACACCCGATATTTTTTTTAATGCCGCAGGTGTTAAAGGTAGCGTTGCAAAGTTGCAACATCTTCAGGGGCAACCTCCACGCAGCTCCTGACACTGTAGTGATTTTCGCCGTTGTAGTCATAAACCCCACCGTCTTCAAAACTCAGCTGTTCAACCTCGCCAGCACACTCGGAAATCAGTGCCGTCTGGCAAGCATTTTTCTCACAATCGCTGACGAGTATACGAACATAGCTTTTCTCATGGTCGCCGTTACGGTTCTGGATCTTTACGATAAAGTGTTTTTCAGACATTTGTGCCTCCAGCTCAGGTTGAGGTTAATTTAGCGTTGCCCCGGTTCACCGGGGCAAGAATAAATCAACCCTTAATGAAATTGTGCCCCCAGGTGTTAGGCTTAAATGCCTGCTCTTTGATATATGTTTTCATTACCTTGCAGGTTTTTTTCAGGGCTTTGGTATTGGCATCGGTTACTGGGATAAAATGGCGAGAATGACGGTTTTCCCGGTACTGCTTATCAGCGTTTGGGTCAATTGCTTCGCTTTGCAGGAGCCCTTCGTGCCTGCCAATTACTATTACGTAGTTCATTTCACCTGAAACACGATCCGTGAGTAATTGAAGGGAAATATCAGCTGCTCGCGTGGCCTGGCTTGCAGATATTTTTGCATGCAAGAAAGCCCCCTTTCTGAATTTGGCCGGAGTTAGCCCTGTAATATCCTCAACACTAAAATTAAGTGAGGAAAGAATTGAAAATAAGTCGCAGCTAATGACTTCAGTATTATTAGGCATTTTACCCGTCCCCGTCCATATTCATGATACGGTAATGATACCAGGTCGATATCATTACCTAATAACTTGGTGAAAGAAAATCTGTAATTTTTAGTTAACTAAAATTAATAGTCTCAATACTGCTCAAGAATTCTTTTTTTACGTCCGGTGTAAAAGGTATACGTTCAATGTATTTATAAAGTGTCGCAAATGTTTTGGGTTCAATGTTTCGGGAGATAATGTCATCAATCGGATCTTCGAACATATTGATAAAGATATCGACATGCTGCTCTCCGCTTTCTGATGCCTTTGAAAGAAGACTGACCACTTCAATGTAGCGATTATCCTGCTCTGCAATGAACAACCAGTGCCCTTCGTTAAAGGCGGGTGCAGCGCTGTAGCGTTTAACAACAATTTCTGAAAGATTATATCCTGCCTGATTCAGCAGATTATTAAAGTTGAGTTGAGTTGAAATCACGTCTAACGTTTTCATAAAACCTCCTTTTCATCTGTACTTATTATACTGTTACCCAACCCCCAGCTAATAACCTCCCAGCAAATTTTCAGAAAAAAAACACCGCCTTTTATTTAAGATTGAACACATCCTTTTTAAATACCAACAATGATTATGAAACCACAATGTAAGTGAAGCGCCATTATGGAAAAGTAACTTTTGTGCAGCTCATAAATTTTATTTATTAGTTACGTTCCTTTGTCTTGTGGTCGAAGTTCATCAGGCGAGGCCTAAGAAGAATATGTGTGGTTTCAGCCAATGCGGTGATCGGGCATTATAATTTGGTCGGGCTATTATACGTGGGTAAAGGTAGTGGTAGGGAGAGGATCAGGTTAAATTGCATTTTCCCGGTTGCCTTCCCTGGCCTACCGGTTTCAGGTCAGACGCTAAGACCAGCGGTAATACTTAAAGTAGTCCTCATTTACAGCCAAAAACTCCCTTAAACCGTTCATTAATCCCTTTTCAAACGCTGTAACGATAAACCGGTATCCGTCCAGTGTTTCAATGTAGTAGATCCCGCCCGGTGTTATTCCAACATGCAACACCTCGGCTGTCATCATAAACTGGCCTTCCGGAAAATCATGCGACAGGTATATAAAACCCGTCGTGGCCGGTGCGGGTGTGGCATTCACTAAGACACCGTTAAACTGCTGCCCGTGCCTCGCCGGTACAAGCTCACTTCCCCTGGTTGACTTATCGAGCAGCCCCTTAACATCTTTTTGCTCTTTAGATGAGGTATAGCCCCGCACATCACTCCCATCACCTGGGCGAGAGCCGGTGCCGACATGTGCAAGACGACGGTAAGCGCTGCGCATATTGATGTGGCAGGATGCCCCGGCTCTACCCTGAAGCCTTACGCCAAAATCTTCGCAAAGTAATAAAATCTGACGTAGCTGGTGTTCATACACGGACGCAGAAAGTGAAAGGTTGAAACTGGAAAAGGTCAGTTCTAAAACCTTTTCCCGTTTGTCATTGAAATGTGCTTCCAGCCTGATGATTGGCTTTTCCGACATTGCAAAAGCTTTGTCCGTTGCTCTGTACCGGCATTCATCTCCGAAACATTCTTCAACAACGCTGGCTATAACCGTGTCGTGATCGCCATCTTCCGGAGCTGGCACAAAGATTTCAAATTGTGCCGGTGTCTCCGGCTCCAGCAGAACGGGATATAAACGCGGAGAATTAAGCAATGCGCATTCAGAATTAATGAGCTTAACCCAGGCGCTTTTGTCGTCCGGATCCTTAAGCTGCTGTCCAAGGTTATCGCAAAAGTCTACTATCTGACGGGTATGCTCATCCGTGACTGCACAGATCAGGTTAAGACCATGCGTGGCCATACTCAATTCCCGGGTTCGGGACTGGGAATTGATCGACCAGGGGTTAAGTGAAAGCGAAATAGGGCTTATGGAAGGGACGACCGTCTCATTCTGCAAATCTGTAAGCTGGCAGTTCGCAGTAGGCTTCGGGGAAAGGGTACTAAATATGTAACTTGCCTGTTGTTTAGTACTGGCCTGGATATAAAACATCGCGTCCATGCTTGTATCCCGGGATGAAATTGAAAATAGCTTCATTTTTAACCTTAATGGATGAGCGATTTATAGTCATGTGCTGACAAATGGACATTATGTGCGCCATCATTCCATTCAAAGAATAATCGATACTTAGAGTTTACTCGAATGGAGGAATAACGGTTTGACGTCATTCTTAAGCGTTCATAACGCAAGCTGTTGGATAATAACTCCCGCTCACTCTGGACATTATCCAGCGTTTCGAGTCGACACAGAATCGCGTTAATAATTTCAGAAGGAATACCTGCCGTTGTTTTTCCATTACGGAAGAACTTTTCAAGCCGTCTGTCTTTAAATGAATGGATCATAGTTCCTCCGTAATAATTGACCTTAAAATTAAATTAAAAGGGCTTTGAATTAATGAATCCCTAAAATGCGGGCGGCGACTGCCAGCTGCTTATCACTTAACTGACGCTGGTGGGTTAAAGAAGACTTAAGGCTTTCCAGAAAATTATTACTGCTGGATTGCTGGGTGATTGCATCAACCATTTTTTGATGAGATCTGCACCATGCATTGAACGCAGAGTTGTGGGCGTTTTCAGTCCTCAAACGCTCGTTTTGCAAGGATGCTGACACTTTGCGGGCAGCTTGAGCATTAATGCGGTACAGCGCATTCAGCGTGTAAGCAGTGCGGGTCGTTTCGAGGCTGTAACCCGTGGCTTTACAAGCCATACAGCGACTTCTATAAAAATGCTTACGCTCTCCCCGACCATTGCATTTATCGCAAAGAATACGAAAAGTATATTCCGCAGTACCTTTTACAGAATCAACACAGCGGATTTTTGCGCTGGAGATTTCAATTCCACTGCGATCATAATATTTGGTCATAATGTGATTCCTCCGGTTAGTTCTGGAGTAATCATGACAGAATGAATCTACTGGCTAATAACCTGAGAGTAAATATTTTAAAAAAACATTGAGAGAGGGTCTGCAAATTTATACACGAAGGATTCAAATATAATTTTGTTTAAAAAATTAAGAGCATTCTGAAGTAAAAGTGCATCAAAAAGCATTCATGGATAAATCATGTACTGGTGCCAGCCATTTAAACGCGGGCATTGTTCCGGAGTGATTAAACGGTTTAGCATCATAGATTAAAACCAAAAGGAAGGCGTCCTTCCCGTCTCGGGAATATTACTTTCCCGTTTGCAATTTAAGAGCCACTTAATGAGAAAGTAATAATTAAGTCATGCTCAACTCTACATATTACATTGAGGATGGCGTAACAGGGTACGGCATACTACCGCACCCTTCTGAAGAGCTTATGTTTGAGGGAATTCTATAGCAAATGTGGCCGTGCCAGATTGACCACTTACAGCGGGAGTAACGGGATACGTGCGCTCTTCACCATTACCAAGATCCAGTGACAGCGATTTAGTTTCACCAGGCTGGACCGTAACTCCGGCAACCGTAACGCCGAACTGGGCATTTTTCTGAACAGTCAGGGTTCCGTTTAACTGTCCGGTAATGATAGAACCGTCCTGACGCCGCAACACACTGGTTCGGATGATGGCCAGCGGCGTGTTGTCCGTTGCTTTCAGTGCTACGGCTGTGGCCAGCGTCTTGAGATTATCCAGCATAATCAGATTCGCAGGCTGGTAGGTAAAATTAAGCGTTTTAGTGGTCCGGTTACCTGATTCGTCAATAGCCAGTGCCTCCAGATGATACATCTGTCCCGATTCGTCAGTGTTGGGGAAGATTCTGGGGTATTCCGGAATAAAGACATCCTTGGATAACGGCGTGAATGCCAGGGTGACCTTTTCAGAGTTAGGTCCACCAGCGAGCTGAAGCGATGTCAGGGAAGCATCCCCAGAGGCATCAGTAACGCTTATGCGAAGGTTCTCAAGCCCTTTAACCAGTTTTCCTTCTGCGTCTGCGCCATTAAAACTGAACGCGATAACCGGAAGCGTTGAGTCAATTTTCAGCGGTGCATTAAGCGTTTTGGTTCCGGTGTTTCCAACAAGATCCGTGGCAGAGACGCTAACCACCGTATAATCCCCGTCCGGTAGACCAGCGTATGAGAAGGTGGCGTTTTTGGTTTTATAATCGCTTTCACTGACGGTCACAGGCTTCAGCGTGAAAGGTTCCCCCCGGGCATTTTTAAGGGTGGCTTCGAAAACTTTGGTATCCCAGTAGCTGATGTTCCAGGCGTTGACGCGATCATTATCGGTGGCCGTCATAGTGATTGTCTTGGAGGCCTTGTTTACCTGAGCGACATTAACCACCGGTGGGTTGTTATCCCAGATAACCGTAAAATTACCAGCAAGCGCATCGAATATGCTGTCACCATCTTTTCCCGAGTAAAGGTGCAGATACTCAAATCCTTTGTCACTGGTGTAGTTGAAGTTAACCGTCATCTCGCATGAACTTTGTCCGATAGGTATAGTGCAGAACCAGGCTGCATTTTTTACCGTTCTGAACTTTTGCACGTATGGTCGGGGTTCAGCGGTTACCTTTATGCGGCTAATGGTGGCGGTTTTAACGCTGATTGAGGCCTGAGTTAACCACTCACTGGTATCACTCCGGTACATCTCTTTAGCCACTATCTTCGGGGCTATTTCCATCGCCGGGGCTGGAGTGAAGTTGAGGGAGTTATGATGAATTCGTCTTACTCCTCCTGCCAGAGTCTGGAATTCATGATAAGTATCCCCCACATTGGGATATATGTATTTGAAAGTATAAATATTATAAGTGCTATCGGACGTCTGGAAATTCGAGTCCGCCCAGCCATATTTGGAACCGTTAACAGCAGTAAAGTCACTTTTTTTCCTTAATACCCGTACGGAAATAGGGTTCTGGAAGACGGTCATGCCAGACTGATAAGTGACCCATGATCCGGTAGTGGCGTCCTGCACCTGGATGATATCGTCAGGCTTAACCCGATCAATTACGCTTCGGCGGCTTAGTTCGATCCTGTTTCCCGCTTTGTCATAAAGGTAGATCCCCACTTTATATTCAGAGCGGTTTTCCGGTGCCAGGGCATTGCTGCTTGCGTCGGCGACTTGAACGGTTACGCTACCTTCCACTGTATTAATTTCCGCTGGCTTTTTACGCTCCACTCCAGCGGCATCGGTTATGAAATATTCAGCATTAGCAAGCCCGGAACCTTTATCACTCAGTCCATTAAAGACCAGTGCCTGGACGCTGGCGTACTGCATACCGGCTGGTACTGAAGTGAAGATCGCTTCGCTGCCAAAGTTCCACCCGTTTCTCGTATAACTTATGGTACCCGTTGCCGGAGGCGTTCGGTCAATTGCAAGCGGGTAATCCTGCCGGGAGACCTCCTTCCCTTGCAAGTCGGTAATCACCTCTCTGAGGGTGAAGCTATCTTCTCCCATCGCTGGTACGGTCAGAGTCTTGCCGTAATAATCAAAGCCTGTCGAAGATGTGGTACGGTCATCTACGGTAACCAGGCTGCTTTTCGTGCTCCAGATGAGGCTCCCGTCACTTTTCAGCAGACTGAGCGTAATATAACGGTCCAGACCGGAAATAACGGCAACGTCAAAGCTCGTTACCGGATTAATCCATACGGATGCAGGCGATACGGTCTTTTTAACGTTCAGGGTATCTTTAAAGCTGAATTCTGCGATTTCAGCGGAAGCTCCTGCGCTGAAACCTGCAAATGCAATAAGCAGGGCTAGTTTGATTTTCATGGGTTGTCTCCTGATCAGGTTCCCCATGATACTTTTTCAGTGTTCGAGATCTTTTCGGGAAAATAGCTAATTTTAATGTTTTTCTTTTCTGCCCGGCGGGACTTGTTTTGTTTACGTAAATGCAAAAATACAAGAAAAGTTACTTTTTGATAGGGTTAAAATTAGGTTTTCCCAATTTCCAGAAGCAAGCGAAAGCAGAACTAGCTTAATAGCCATTAAAAACGCCATGCCTATTGATAAATAAAGCTCATTACATTTAATGATTAGAGCATTTAAAACTGAATTAGCGAAAGAATTTCGGTTAGCTTTTTATTGCATGAGTGAAACAGTATTAATAATCCGGAGCCATCAGAACGTACTCTAAAGACTCCGGTATACAGATATCTTGCCAGTAAAAATGGCCTTACTCCTCATCATCCCCCAGCGCTTTTTTGATGGCGCGGCGGCGGGCTGCATCACCTACACGATATCCGACTGAATATACGTCATTCAACCGGCGCAGAATAAGATTTATTTCCTCATCCTGAATGTAGGCAGGTAAACACAGAACTACGTCGCCATCTTCATCATAGACTCGAACAACTTCCTTCTGCCCATCTCGCTCGCGAATAATCTGGACATGCTGAACCCTGGTGTAATCTGGGATTACGCTCATTTTAAATATCTCTCTTTAATTGTTGTTACCAGTTAGCTATAAGCCGGTTTATTCAGGTACTCAGTGTTCTGCACAGCAATCGCCTGTTCGTGGATCATTAACACTGCTGGGCGGGCTTTAAGGCGCTTGCTGGTGAGAAAACGCTTCACTTCTTTAAGTTCGCTGCCAGCCGACAGCATATTGAAGACATGCTGTTTGAGACTGTTGTTATTTTTGGCCACTTGTTTCTCCATCATCTTTGTACATGGTTGTGTCGGGCTGGCCTGCCAGATCACACACGTTATCCATATGCTTTTGGACCCAGTCTGTTAGACCCAGGCCTTCGGCCTTTGCCTGATTGACGTAACGCAGTTTCCGATCAGGGGTAACCCGCATCTGTAGTTGTGCCGTCGCTGGAACCGCCTCTTTCAGGGCGTTAAGGCCCCTCTGATCACGGGCCTGATTTGATGGTTTACCGTTTGGCATCTGAGGTATCGCTCTCCCGGCGAGCGGTGGACGACTCTAATTCTTTTGCGATTGCTTTATCTACGGCATCCAGCTGCATAGCAAACTTGATTTCAAGCGAACAGCGTAATGCCTTCAGGGCGCGTTCTTTGGTGCTGTATTGTGGTATGCCGTTCTGGCTACCATTCATGCCTCGCATGCGGCGGGAGGTTGCATCGACAACCTCTCCCTCTTCCCGTGTGCCGTGAACCGTAGTTCCGCTCCATGTCGGATAAACAGTGCCAGTGGCGGTGTTGAAGCTCCAGCCGTTTTGGTATTCCCCCGAGACCTCTGGTACGGGCATATCGCGTTCAACGCTATAGTCAGACCAGCGTAAAGCGCGGTTTATTCTGGCCTGTGCCACCAGCTCATCATAGGCGGCTTGTTCTTTTTTATTCATCGCCATTTAGGGCAATCTCCTTAAAGGGGAATTAGGTGTTATATCGGTACGTAAGTGCTTTTCAGGCCTAATCTCTGACAAGGCCTGATGTGCCAGACTGCCGTTGCATTCACCGTTTTATGGCGGTTGACTGAGCCTCATTAAGAGCCGCAATTAGTTCAGGCGAAGTCGGCTCCAGATTTTTGGAAGCGTTCAGCAGCTCCTTAAGTGAAGAGATTTCCTTTGGCTCTACCTGGTTTGCTTCAGGAGCCGTTTTTTGAACTTCATCCAGAGTACGCTGTGCACCGTTATCCAGCACCAGCACACCCCCAGCACGAATTTCTGAAATGGTGCGCACCGTATACATCATTTTATCCCAGACACGGCTACCAACCTCGATCCCGGAATCAGCTACTTTTTTTTCATTATGCTTTTGAAAAATTTCTTCTAACCATGTGGTGAAGCGCTTTCCAAAAGTATTGGCGGCTAAAGAAGTGCAGGAATAAACCTGTTCGACCTGTTTTGTTCCATTTTTATCAGTGAATGTAATGAGACCGATTCGTCCACTGTTAACAGTGTAAAAGCGAGGTTGAAAGCCAGCTTTGAGAAGGTTTTCAATAGCTGAAAAAAAATCTTTTTTGAGCATCGGTTTCAAGATGGTTTTCCTTTTATGCCCGGTGCCGCCGGGACGGTGGCATTAAATATACGCCATGTAAGTAAATTAATTTTTACCCATTTGATTGTCAATACAAACAAAAAATAAACCATGTTTATTATTTTACCAGCGATGCTATTTTAAAGTCCGTCTAAAATAAAAAACCAAAAAGTTAAATTTGAAGCCATCCTTCCTAAATTCATTTCTTGCGCATATTAGCCCCTGCTTTAAGTATATAATTTTTGAAAAAGTTGTCTGGAGGTTATTAGCTCGTGCATCTGGATTGTTAATATAAAGCCAACACAGAAAAGGAAAACAAAATGTATAAATTAGTATCTCCTCGTGAACTGACTGAGATTATTACCGGTTTACTGCTTAAACCTGAACTCCTTGGTGAGCTGGACTCACCAGAAAAGCATCGGATGTTTATGGCAGATTTAGGCCGGGTGGTGGCAGAACATTGTGGAGGTCTGGTAAACAGCGTCGTCTTGCCAGGAGCTGAAGTTACAGTGCCGGATGGGTTACCGCTTAACGGCCAGCCAGTACGTTATCTCGGAATCAAAGAGAGCATCCCTCACCTCCTTGTAGAGCCTGATGCTTCCTTACCTTCGCTCGCTAAAAACGTCTGGATGTATGCAGATCCTGAAGGCTGGAAAGAACATTTTGGAGCTGAGGAAGACTGCCTTACTCATGAAATGATGCAGCTGTTCCGTAAAGGTATCCAGGCTCTTCAGAAGGAGCATGATACCCCTGAAATTAGCCTCACACTTCAGGACTGGCGCCTGGAGGAGGAAACACTGAGAGAAGAGGACAGTCAGGCCTATCAGGTCAGCGTTACCGGCCAACATAACATCCACTGTGAAGTTGTTAACAAGGAAGGTAACCCCTGTTTTGGTGTCATGTTCGAAATCGATCAGGGTGTGCCTGCCTTACACATCAACACCGGCGGGGATATGTTGCTCCACATTCATTGCGCCCATAACGGACTCGTTCTGACCCCTGATGCAAGCGGTCAGCGATTTGAGAAGGCTCCCGTTGACCGCTTCGCTTATAACAGCCCATCCCTGCTGTTGTCTGCCGACTAACCAAGGCCAAATCTGAATTGTCCTGTTTAAGTAACCAACCCGCTGCCGCCAGGCGGGTAAATCCTCTTAATGGAGTTTTAATGCAAATCTCAACTGAAGTTCTGAACGTCTTATCTCGCTGCCGTGCTGAAGGGAACTTTCTTTTCCTGGCCGACCAGCTCGACCGCAGCATTTATGTTAAGACAAACAAAGTGCTGGAAGCTGCCGGTGGCAAATGGAACCGAAAAGAGCAGGCACATATTTTTACGGCGGATGCAGCTGAGCGTATCGAGCAAATCATTCTGACAGGTTCGGTCGACATCCCACGTGATTTGTTCAATTTCTTCCCTACCCCTGAGAATTTAGTCACAGATATGGTTCTACGCGCTGAACCAGCTGCCGGGGAACGTGTTCTGGAGCCTGAGTTTGGTGATGGCCGCATTCTGAAAGCCTTAAAACTGGCGGCTCCGGATGCATTGATTACCGGGATCGAATTGAACGATGAGCGATTCCTTGCAGTGAAGAACGATAGTGTCCTTAGCACAGGGGCCGAGCTGGTGCATACCGACTTTCTTGGGTACCAGCCCGATGAAACTTTTGATGTTATCGTTATGAATCCACCATTCCTTAAACGCTCTGACGTTAAACATGTCATGCATGCCATCGCAATGCTCGCTAAGCGAGGTCGCTTACAGGCCATTCTGTCAGCTGGGGTATTGTTCCGGGAAGACACACTGACAAAAGCGCTCAGGGAGCGAGTCAAACAACTTGGCGGACAAATTTCGCCTCTTCCGGATGATACATTTAGGGAGTCCGGAACAAAGGTCAAAACAGCCCGCCTTGAAATTGATCTTCGCCGCTAACTGACAAGCAACCGGAAAGAAATCTTAATACGAGTAGCCGGTTAAAGTTACCTGACCGGCTTAACTGACTAAATCAATAAAGAGTGAACAGAAATGACGCATACTGCCGTTTCTCAGGCTAATAGTGCTTTGCAGCTACCCACGCTGGAGCATGTCTACGCACTTCTGAAAGCAAATTGTAAACCTGACCGCTTTGACGGGCGTGACGGCCCCGTGTGGGGCCAGGAATACTCGTGGAATCTGGCAAAAGATCGCTTACAGGATCTGGAGAAATACGGTAAGGCATATGTCTCCCGTCATGAAGACCGTATGGGGGAAGGATTTAGTTTTGGTCCTGACCTGTTAATTATTCGCTAACGCTCTTAAGGCCTGATGATATGGTAAGCACAACTGGAAAAAATATGTTTTCAAAGCCTATGACCACTTTCACACCAGAACGTATTGAACAAATTTTGGAATTTTCCGAGGGTAGTAACCCAAGCGAAGCAATGAGTCTTAGAGCTGACGAAGTTGCTGTACTGGCACGTATTGGAAAGGCAGTTATGTCGATTGCGCCTGTTTATCAGTGCGAGTTTTGCCACCATGACGCAACCGGGCAACTTCAGTGGCACTGGGAAGATGTGAACAAAGCTTTTTATGATAAATACGATCCAGACAGACGCGGAAGACGTCGAATCCTCTATACCGCCCCGCCGATGCCTTTAGTTTCGGCTGACCTGCTTAACATGGCTTCATCTGCTATTGAAGACTTGCTCACTAACAAAGACAGAAGTGGTGCGGGAATGTGGAATGACATTCCAGAACAGCTACGACGCGCAGCAGAACTGGTAATGGATAATAGCCGGGCCGCTGAAATAGAAGCGATGCTGATGCGTCTTTATGTAGAATGTGACACCGGTGAGCGCAGAGGCAACGGCAGTCAATCTGGCGTAGCAATGCCTTCGTGGCAAACCGTTGAAGAGGCACGTGTGTTGCTGGGGGTGAAATGATGCAGTTCTCGCCAGGGCAGTTTGTAATTCACAACAAGAAGCGCCTTGCGGAACGAAGGTAGACGTACTGACTGAGGTTCACTCCCCTCTCGACTGGTGGCGTAATACCGCCAGGTTTTGATTCATATATGCCGTCCGTTAACGCATTTATATCTGTCATACCTAATTTATCCTGATTCTTTTTTACACAAAGTAAAAGCATCACTTAATGCGATATGTGGATGCCGATAGTTTCAGGCTAATGTTATAAGTTTTGCAATCGTTGCCAGTTTGGATACCACAGCAATGTCAGATGTAATTCCAAAAAGAAAGATTTACGTCCTGAACGCACAATAAGGTTTGTCGAAAGGCAAATTATAGATTTGTAATTTCGAGCACCATATGGAGAAGTTTTTTATACTTTTACGAACATAGTGACCTTTAGGAAAAGCTTAAAATAACACCAAACCTAAAGGGGAATAAGAATGAAACATCTCGCTTTTATTACTGCTGTAGCCGGACTCGGTATGTCTGTTCAGGCCCCAGCTCAGATATATGAATCGGCCTTTAAGGACACGAACGGTATTGAGATCCACGCCCCGTCTTCTCGTCTTATGCTTAATCCGGCATCACCGGTAACTTTGACACTTATTTCAGGTCTTGATCGTTTCGTTAATGTCAAAGTCACGAAAGACACTGGAACTGTCATTCTTAATACTACGACTACACGGACGGGTGTATCAGACCGACTAACAGCTGCTGACGGTAGTGAGTTCTACGGCAAAAAAGTAACTTTGCCTGCTTTGGGTGAAGGCAAATTTGTCGTTCAGATAAACGTGTTAGATCTCAATCAGAAGCCTGTAGCGACCTATAACTATAACTGGCTAATTGATGTCACCCCTCCAGCGGCAAATGCTCTTACCGCTAATACTGGTTCTGGCTCTACCGCTGGTGACGTGTGGAAGCTTGGATTAGAGGCAACGGGGCAGTATGACTTCACCTCTTCGGGCGTAAGTGATGCAAATGGTATTGATAAGGGCCTAATATATATTTACAGGCAGGACGGTAGCCTCTACAGCACTACACAGATGCAGTATGACGTATCCGGCCAAAAGATGTACCACACTTACTCTAAGAATTCAGTTAAGGGAACCGGAATACCAGACAGCAACCTGGATGAAGACTTTACTGCAAAAGTTGTTATCTTCGATAACGCAGGTAATAGCCGAACGCTGCCAACTCAAAAATTTCGCTACGACAACACGCTGGGTGAGATGACACTGTGGGCCGTTCATGATCCAAATACGTCTTCCAGCGTCGTACCCGGGGTTTCTAATTATCCGGCTTACAAAGCCGGTATGGTCGTTAACGAAAACCCTATTCGATTAGTCTACCGGATCCCAAAATCTAACTACCGTGCTTATTCAGAAGGTGGGCTTCAGTTCATCAATCAATATTCCGCCCCCAAAGAGATAGCTGTAGACAGCACTTATGCTTATGTTGAAATGACTCTTCCCTATGGCTCAATTAATGGGGATATGGCTCGTATGGCGAACTTTGGCCAGTGGGGAGGGTATTATCCGTCATACAGCCTCGTTCTAAACCCATCTGCAAACCAAACGCCTGCATTTGCGGGTACCTGGGTAGATTTCCTCGATGATAAGGGGAACTGGGTTAAGTGGAAGGATTTTGAGAGTGTGGCTTCATCACGACTGCCAATTAAAATTTCCCGACTTCGTTTTAACGTTGAAGCCCGGCCCTTTGCACAGGAGATCGGCGGTAAGGCGACCTGCACCATTCCGGCAGGAAAAACCTCGTGTGAAGCGCCTGAGACGTTTGATATGGCCTTGGGTACCCAGGGCTACAATAGAATCCTTTACTTCGTTCGCAGCATCAGCAATCCCATTTTGCGGTCTGAGCAATGGATTATGACACGCTGGAACAATAAACAACTGCCGGTAATAAACTCGATATCATATGACGAGACTAACAAGCAGCTGGATGTACTGGCGTCACTTGAAGGCGATGGTAACTGGTTCGACTCGGTCTCATTGAGGGAATTTTATCTTTCCGATAAGAACACCGGTACCCGGATGTCACCAACAGGCGTAATCAAATCTCGTATCTCAGGTAACTACACGATTGCTTATGATTTATCCCGTCAGTCTGAAGGAAAATACAACGTTGAGGTCAACATCAGGGACTTCTTCCAGAACCAGACCAATAAAACTTTCGGAGAAATTGCTCTGGATAACACTCCTCCGACAGTGGCCATAACATTCGACGGAAAGCCGGTAAAAGACGATACGGTAGTGTACGGCCTGGAGAACCTCAGGATCGCTCTGGCAGATAATCTGACAACCCCGAGGATAACCCGTCTTCAGCTCGTAGGTGGCCCCACAGCTGATAACGTTGAGCTTACGTGGTCACCGGCAGGCAAAGATACATACATGCCTGAGTATCCGAGGCTGTTCCCAAATTTCGAACCATCTGAAAATTATTCAATTAGCGTAACAGTTGCCGATAGTCAGTCGAATACCAAAACCTATACTCAGAAGTTCAGTTATCTACCGAATAACCTTGTGCAGTTACATAATCTACGCACATTGTCGGTCAGTTCACCTCTCAAAACGACAGATGGCGTACCACTTGCGTACCTGTCCACTAACGTTCTGCGTAAGACAAATGGAGAAATTGCTAAAGGGGTCCAGAACGCAACGCTGACTGTGCGGAAGGATGCAGCCTTCGGTATTAAATTTAATGGGGCACAGGCGGCTCCAGGCGAGTCAGTTGAGGTGCAAATAGATATGGGCCAGGGGGATAATCTTCTGTTACCCGTTTATCCTTCCGAAAATGGGAAAGTTGGCACCTCAGAATTCATGATTCAGATCGACGAGTTGAAGTAACTACCCGGAGCCGACAGTAAAACTGACGGCTTCAATTTTACTGCCCTCCTCGACTCCGATCAGCCAGTACGTCTTCAGAGATTCGCAAGGAAGAACCGAAAGAAAAGTTACTTTAATCGTACGTTTCCAGCGATGCTTTCAAAAGACAATGCATACTCGTTGATTACGACAATGGGAGTGAGTGTCGAACCCCTTGAGTAAGGATACTTGGTAAATATACAGCCCCGGGGATTCTCTTCCTTCAACCGGGGATGACAACGGGAGTGAGTCCGGCAACTCACACCTGTTGTCACTTCTCTGACATATCGTCATACGAGCTTACTCAAGCGCATCCACAAAGATGGGATCGTTTTGAATCTAAACTGGTACTGGTTAGCCAGTCACTTGCATCTACTCCCCCGTCGATATTTAAGTGACAATTGTAGTGATCTGCAATACTGGTGTCTCAGAAACACTGTGTTGTGGTCAAGTTTTTTTGGACACGCCGATCAGATGGTAGGGTTATGCACAGGCGGGCAACTGGGCGGCAGGGCTGGCCAGCGTTTCGTACTGTGCGGGTGATCGGTAGCCAAGTTTTGAATGCAATCGGGTACTGTTATAAAAGTTAACGATGTAGTCGGTGATGTCTTGTTTGGCTTCTGTATGGTTGGCATACCGAGTCTGCCAGACACGCTCCATTTTCAAATTCAGAAAGAACCGCTCCATCACGGCATTGTCCCAGCAATTACCCTTGCGGCTCATGCTGAGTACCAGACCATGGTTTTCAAGTAATTGCCGGTGTTCAGCACTGGCATATTGACTGCCCCGGTCCGAATGAACCAATAAACCCGGTGCCGGTTGGCGAACCGAAATAGCCATGCTCAACGCATCGCACACCAGCTGTGCAGGCATGGTCGGTGCCATGGACCAACCCACGATGCGACGTGAATACAGATCCAGCACAGCGGCCAGATATAGCCAACCGCTGTCGGTCCGAATGTACGTCACATCGCACACCCAGGCCGTATTGGGTGCTTCAGGCTCAAACTGACGGTTGAGCACGTTCTCTGCCACCGGCAAATGGTGTTTGCTATCGGTGGTATGAGCGAACTTGCGACGCCAACAGGCCTTGAGTCCACAGGCTTTCATCAAGGTACGACAGCGATGACGTCCAACATCATGGCCCTGGGCACGCAGGGCTGCACTCAAACGACGACTGCCATAGGTGCGACCACTGGCAAGAAAAACCGCCTGAGCATGCACGCTGTCCTGGCAAATAGGTTTGGGTGTATTGACTCTGCGACGCGCTGCGTAGTAACCAGAGCGACTGATGTCCAACGCCTGACAGACCTGCTTGATCGGGGCCTGCTTCGCTAACTCAGTGACAACATCGTGGATCACTTTATTTCCCGTGCGAAGAAGGCCGAAGCTTTTTTTAATAATTCATTGTCTGATTTTAGTCGCCTGACTTCGGCTTCCAGTTCTCGAATACGTTGCTGCTCAGCCGTTAACGGTTTACCAATCCCCGGCCTGCCGGCTGACTCGTCATCCAGTTGGTGTACCCAGCGTCGGACCACACTTTCGGTCAGCTTCATTTCGCGGCAGACTTGGCTGACGCTGACGCCTTGCTCGCGCACCATGCGCGCCACCTGTAACTTGAACGCTGGATCAAAGGTTCGGCGATTCTTGGTTGTGTCGGTTGTCTTGTCGGTCATCTCTTCATGTTCCTTGTCGGGGGGAAAACACCCGATCAAAGTGTCCATTTAAATTTGACCACAACACTGACGACGGTAGAGACTCAATACCCTAACCCCTGACAACAGAAGTGAGCTTAGAGGTGTTACGCTGCTGTCACCTAATGCTTGGGAATTGCCTGACTCACAACCATTGTCATCCGGAGCTACTGATTAACGTTGAACCGCTGGACTTTAATGACAGTGGTAGTGATGGATAGGCTCATTTCCATTGTCGTCATTTTATCGGACAAGCCTCTTCGTCCTACAGGTTTAAGCTGACAATGGTAGTGATTGGATGATCTCACTACTGTTGTCACTCAGTTCTTTGAGCGGACCCTTCCCTCGGTTGGTCGGCATTAACAACGGTAGTGACTCGATTGGCTCACTGCCATTGTCATCGTGTAAATGACGTACCTTATCAGCTCAGCTGAAAGCAATGACAACGGTAGTGACTCTAATTGCTCACTGCCATTGTCGTCGTGTCTATTGAGAGCCTTATCAGTGCACCTGAAAAGCAATGACAACGGTAGTGACTCTAATTGCTCACTGCCATTGTCGTCGTGTCTATTGAGAGCCTTATCAGTGCACCTGAAAAGCAATGACAACGGTAGTGATTCTAATGGCTCACTACCGTTGTCACCGTGTGTATTGAGAGGATGGTCCACTTAACTGGACGTATATGACAATGGTAGTGACTTTAATAGCTCACTACCATTGTCGGTGTGTGAATTGAGAGGATGAGCAGCTCAGCTGTACGTCCATGACAATGGTAATGACTTAATGAGCTCACTACCGTTGTCACCCTGTTAATTAAGAGGCTCATCTGCTCTTCTGGAAGGCTATGACAACGGAAGTGACTTGCTGGGCTCACTGCCATTGTCGCCGTATGAATTGAGAGGATCATCCGCTCTTCTGGATGGCAATGACAACGGTAATGACTTAATAGGCTCACTACCATTGTCACCCTGTGAATTGAGAGGATGATCTGCTTAACCAGACGGCCATGACAACGGTAGTGACTTTCTGGGCTCAATACCGTTGTCACCCTGTGAGTTAAGAGGTTGACCCGCTCTACTGGACGGCCATGACAACGGTAGTCACTTTCTGGGCTCACTACCGTTGTCACCCTGTGAGTTAAGAGGTTGACCCGCTCTACTGGACGGCCATGACAACGGTAGTCACTTTCTGGGCTCACTACCGTTGTCGCCATATAGAATGAGAGGAGCATCAGCTCAACTGAACGGCAATGACTACAGTAATGAGCTGGATGAAGCATAACCATTGACATCTGGCCCAACCGGAAGCCGTATTCGCCAATCCAATCGAGATTCACAATGGCCGTGACTCGCCGCATTAAGTTCCGGTGTCCTCCCAAAGCTGAACGCACACTCGGAGGACAATGACAATGCCAGTAAGGTACACATCATTACCATTGTCACTATAGCTACCAGAGAAGCCGGGATTTGAATGTCGATGGTAGTGAGTGGGTCAACTCACTGCCATTGTCACCCCGTTACGATATTTTCCGTTGGATGTACTGGCCAATGAAGTAAAGCGTAGAAACCGGGTGTTAACAGGTGACTCAGGAGAAAGCGTTGAATTTCGCAATCTCGATCTACATAGGGTGGTAGAGAACAATGACAACGGTAATGACTTTTGACTCATTACCGTTGACGTGAAAGAGCGGGCTGGGACTAACGAAAATCGAAGAAGTAATTTAGCACCCGGAGCCTAAACCGCCGGGTTAACTTTAGCTGGCGTTGCTGTTCTTTTTCTGGCTTCGAAGACTACGAATATAGCGCAGTTCTTCAGCGGTTAAATCATGGACGGTAAGAACATCATCGCCGTCAATCGGGTCAGCTGGTGGGCATAACTCACCTTCTAAAACAGAAGACCCTGAGTTCTCTTCTTCATCTTCAACCACTTCTAAAGGAGGCTGAGTATTGTTCAAATTCAGATCGGGATCCCGCTTATGAATCTGGAAGTATACTTTTCCGTCTTTCTTAATTTCGGTGTACTTGAGGTATCCTATCGATGCCAACTCTTCAAGAGCCTTTCTCACGGTAGCATTCTGACTATTTGCTCGTGTTTTGAGGTTCAGACGATTTTTCAGCCGAGTAAGGGATATCGGTATAGGATTTGGCGGTAATGACTCTATGAACGTATAGAGAGCCTGGGCGCTTTCCTTCTTGGCCAACTCCTTAATTGCCTTCAGCTGCATCAAAACCTTATGATCGTATTGATAGAGCTCGAAAATCTTAGGATCAACCTGAAGGACAACCTGATCTGATTCCGGGTCTAACAGGGCAGACTGTACCAGATGCGTTGTATAGACTTTGGACGAGTTATTACTGGTGAACGACAAGGTAACGGATGCTAACCTGCGTAAGGAGGCGTCTATACGTTTTCTGGACGCTGTAGATGAGCGATAATTTTCAGGCGTACATAGCTTGAGGAATTCAGTGAATTTTAAGCTTATCGTGTCATTGTTAATCGGATGATTGGCATAGGTTCGAATGATGCCCATCCACGTCTTAAAATCTACTGACATATTAAGACGCTCACCGACAATTGAAATATTGGTGAACCCCTCGCTCTCCATTAAAGAGAGCGTCTGTAACTCTTTCGTTGCGTCAAAGCCAACCGTTTTATATTCCCGATTTTGACGCCCCACACTCTTTGGTGATGGGACGAACAGCCCGAGCCGCATCAAAGCAATAGACTGCACCGTACGGTTGCTGTTAGGACGCAAAATGATGTCTTTACCTGATTCTTTCTCTCTAACAGAGAAAGCCCTGGTGACCAGGTCCTGCTGCTCAGTATCTTTCTCTTTAGTCATAATAAGTTATCACTGAATGTGTAAACAGATTGGTGAATAGTAAGCCCCAGCGAACTCTATGTCACTGGATGGATCATTGTGATGATCCATATCTGTGCATAAGTTCTACCTAAAAAAACGACTCCACTCATTAAAACTTGGCAAAAACTCTTTGCATACAATGACCTGCAACTCTTATCAACAACGGATCAGATCAAGTTAAAAAGATCTAATGAAAAGTCACTACTATTGTCGCTCTGATCACTACTGATGTCAAAAAACTCATTACCAACGTTATAATAATCACTACTAATGTCAAAATAATCACTACTGTTGTCACTGATCACGTCTCAGGCCTTGTGCCGTCTGGCCTGGAGGCAGCGGGGATCTCTTTTGATCTATCAGGAACACTAAGGTACTAATTATTGGAACTACCTTGTGGAAAATGGGGATAAATAAATGCTTAGTTCTTATACAGGTCTCAACTTGCCTCCCTGATAAAAACTGTCGTCAAAGCTAAATCACAGCCACAGGCATTTTCGGTGGATAAATTTTTGAGAAATAGAAGCATACATGCAGACTCGTGTCGCAAGTAATTGAAAGTAATGATTTATTTAAATAATGCGAGTCACCTTACCTCACAGTGGAAGTTTAAGTCTAACCTCACTACCATTGTCACTTAAAATCATTACCAACGTCGAAATAGTCTCTACCATTGTCTTTTAAGTCACTCCCGTTGTCACTTATGTCGCTACTGTTGTCAGTGACAATGCTCCAGCCCAGTAACCATGCGGCCTACAGCGTACCGGGATCTTCTTTGTACTCTCTGGCACCTTTGGGATCATTTATTGGATCTACATGAGGGATAAAATCTTTTGACGATTTCGTAGTGCAGTTATACCAGCGACTTAGCAAGACAAAAGCTGCAATTTAGTGACGAGTTACTAGTCTGCCCAACAAGAGCAATGCAGAGAAGATATGTGGTGAAATGACCATGGTAGTGAGTCTAATCACTACCATGGTCCGCAGTAAGCGTTACTTACGCAATGAACGTCGGACTGATTTGCAACAACATGGGCTACGGCGCATCAGAAGGCGGCCGTTGTGCTTCAGCAAAACAGCCCTGCTTTATTTTAATTCTTCAATGTTAATCATGAACTCAGATCTGCCAGTAAGGCCGGATACAGCAGGGAAAATAGGAAAGCTACGGCTGTCCCCGAGCCCCAAATCCAGTTGAAGCTCTTTGCTTTCACCTGGCATCGCAGAAACGCCATTTACAGTCACGCCGAATGCAGCGTCCTTACGGACAGTAAGCACTGCGTCCTGAAGCCCTGTAGCGATTGAACCATCCTTTTTACGCAGCTGGCTGGCATACAGAACAGCCAGAGCAGTATTGTCAGATGTTTTGAGAGAAGCATTGACAGCTAAGGTTTTCAGATTCTCTAGCCTGACGAGATTGTTTGGAAGGTAGTTAAATTCGACTGAGCTTTCTTTAACGTTGTTCATCTCATCTTTGGCCTGAACTGTGAGAGTGTATGTTTCGCCTTCATTAAGAGACGGAAAGATCTTGGGATAATTAGGTGCATACAGGTTGTTTCCCAGATTCACCCAAGACAATTCCACCGCATCAGAAACAGGGCCACCGCGAAGAGTCATACGGCTTAAGGATGGTTTAGTTAGAGCATCGGTGAGCTGTATACGGACGTTCTCCAGCCCATATACTGTTACGTTTTTGCTGATCGGTTTTCCTTCGTAGCTAATACTTACAGATGGTGCTGTATTATCAACGACAACTGTTTGATAAGGGAGGTTACCGGTATTGTTGAATGTATCTTGGGCATTAATCACCACGTTATAACTGCCTTCTGGTACCTCTTTCATGTTGAACTCATACGTGTAGTTCCCAGACGCCATATTTCTACCTGTTTGTTTGCCGGTTACGCTTATTTCTGCGTTGTTACGGTTTTTATCTGACAACCAAACTCGATTTACATAAACATGGTCGAAATATGAACCATCTCCAGGTTGATTCACGTAAACCTGGAGAATGTTGGTGGTTTCATTGTAATCAAATCCAGTGACGGAGGGACCCAGTGTATGCCAGGCTATATTCTCCCATATAGGGGCAAAGAAGGTTGCTTCGGTGGTTGACCTTACTTCATAGCCACTATGAAGATAACCGGTAGTGCCATTTATAATATCCTGGGGCAAAGAGACGGTACAGGTTGTTGAGCCAGCTGGAATACTGCATGTTGCTCCGCCAGTGATTTTTTGATCATATGGCCTGGCCTGTACATTGAATCGGATATTAGTAAGTTTTATAGGCATATCAGATGCCTTGAACAGGTTCCAGTTTACGCTGTTGAACCATGTTCCATCAGCCTTTTGTCGTTCTATGGGTGAACTTCCCCAAGCCGGACTCTTTACAGAGGCAGGATCCCAGTTGAGCCAGCTGGCATACTGACCAAGATCTCCTCCAGACCATTGATATGTATTCACAGGTCTATAGTAGTTTCCATCTAAGGCACCCTGTGGCAGCTTAACTTCCACGTAGACATAGGTGGCATCTTCGGAAAGGACCTGTACTCCGCCATAGTTATTGGTAATGCTCATGCCACCATTTCGATATGGCTTCCAGTTAGTTCTTGGGATACGTATAACCAACTTGTAGGGGTTTTCCAGCACTGTAAGGCCTCGTTTAAACGGGACGTATCCCGAAGAAATGCCGGGTACAACACTGGTGCTTACACGTGAGTCATGAACTGCAAATGGCGTAAATTCTCCCATTTGATCGTCATATAAAAACCGCTGGGGAGGAATGTTAAGCGTATTTCCTGCCAGGTCCGTAACGATGAAATTGAAGGTGAATTCTTCATCAAGATCACTTGAGGGCATGCCAGCCTGGGTGTTCATATCTTTAATCCACGGATAGAACGCACGTTTATTGGCTGTGTCATAACTCAGGTTATTGTCGGAGACCACAGAACCATTACTTCGTTTAATGACAAGACGGATCTTGTCAATTCCACTAGCATCCTCAATACCGTCTGCAAATATAGAAAACTGGCCACTACCGCCTCGGCCCAACTCCCAAAGTGGCCCAGAAAGTACCATGTCGTAACCTGCGTTTTGACTCGGATAAATACTCTTATAGCGTGGAGGAGTTGTATCAACGATGAAATGATAAGTAGATGTGCTCACTACAGTCTGGCGAATATCCAGAGTTTCATTGACTACAGTAAAGGTCCCTTCTCCGAGCGCCGGTAGAACCATATCCTTTCCATAGTATTCTGTTCCATCGGCAGCAACGATACGATCTGCAACGCTCGTTTTGGTCGAGACGGAGGAATACATAACCTTTTTATCGCTGTCTCGTGTGACCGTCACTCGCTCGTACCGATCAAGACCCGATATCAAGTTCAGAGTCAAAACACCAGCGGGATTAAGATATGTTTGTGTTGCAGGTTTGATATTCCGAACAGCCTTATTGGTATCTGTAAATGAGTAGCTAAATACCTGAGCATGTGCCGAAGATACAGTAGCAAGGGCAGTTGCAACCATGCAGCCAATTAGAGTTTTACGCATATGATGCTCCGGGAATAGGTTATAGCCTTATTCTACGGATTCAGCCTACAAGGTCCGGTCGGATAAAGTGATAATTTGCCTGTTAAAAGAGACATCAAGTGAGAAAGCAACCAACGTACAGAATGCAAAATGGCGGCAGTGCATCTGGATGACGCAAAAGTAACTTTTTGTATCCACTTTTTTGGATTTTAGCCTTCAAAATGAGTATTCAACCAATCATAAAAGTAACTTTTGATAGACGCTGCTCCTTTATGTTTGCCAATTGTGCTGATATGTTTGTAAATTCAAGGAAGCGAGATTTTAAAAGCATCTGTTGAGTCAAATTTATGTAAAATAACAGGGAAACCATCACTTCTAGGTTGAGGAAACCCAATGTTATACATGCTCTTATGCTGTTTTCTGATGCTCAACAGTACATTCGTTATGTTCAGAGCAATGTCTGCAATAAGTAAAGGATCCGCTAAAGAAAACCGGTCTGAAATATCGCTGATAGTCCTAGCAACACTTGGAATCGCATCACCATTCATTGTCGCAATGATTACTATTAATGAAAGTATGACATCTAAAACAGTAACAGATTTTTCTTTGGGTGCTCAGTGGTACGGAATGGTTTCAGCGGTAGCGCTAATGGGGTTATATGCTCGACGCGTTTGGAAAGAGAAGAAGTCCTTATTTACTGGCGCTTTCCTGGCCTCTTCCTTAATGGCCTTTATTTTTACTGACAGCCTTGTTTTCGTATCCCAGAAGGACACCGGCGTTCTGGCTACTTTCGTACTCGATAAAAACGCTGGAGATATTGATTGTAGTCGCCCGGCTATGATTGTCCATTACAGTAAAGGTGTTCCAACGGACTGGCGTTGCCCAACCAGTATCATGTTGATGGCGTATTCTTCATATCCTTTTTTACCCTGGCCTGAGTATAGCCATGGTACCAGCCAGTCTCTTACGGTTGTTATTGATACATTTATGGAAAACGCTGTTAATCTCAGCCAAAAATAAAAAATAAACCTCACTAGTGAGAGGTTTTATAAACCTGAGCCACCAATCTAATTAACTCTATATTTTTGTTTTAGCTTTTTTAAAGATAGACTTGGCTTTGTTGAATAAATCGAACTTTTGCTGAGTTGAAGGATCAGATCACGCATCTTCCCGACAACGCAGACCGTTCCGTGGCAAAGCAAAAGTTCAAAATCACCAACTGGCCCACCTACAATAAAGCCCTCATCAACCGTGGCTCCATAACTTTCTGGCTGGATGATGAAGCTATTCAGGCCTGGTATGAGTCGACAACGCCTTCATCACGGGGAAGACCTCAGCGCTATTCTGATCTCGCCATCACCACCGTTCTGGTCATTAAACGCGTGTTCAGGTTGACCCTGCGGGCTGCACAGGGTTTTATTGATTCCATTTTTACACTGATGAATGTTCCGTTGCGCTGCCCGGATTACACCAGTGTCAGCAAGCGCGCAAAGTCGGTTAATGTCAGTTTCAAAACGTTCACCCGGGGTGAAATCGCGCATCTGGTGATTGATTCCACCGGGCTGAAGGTCTTTGGTGAAGGCGAATGGAAAGTCAAAAAACACGGCAAAGAACGCCGTCGTATATGGCGAAAGTTGCATCTGGCAGTTGACAGCAACACACATGAAATCATCTGTGCAGACCTGTCGCTGAACAATGTGACGGACTCAGAAGCCTTCCCGGGCCTTATCCGGCAGACTCACAGAAAAATCAGGGCAGCCGCGGCAGACGGGGCTTACGATACCCGGCTCTGTCACGATGAACTGCGCCGCAAAAAAATCAGCGCGCTTATTCCTCCCCGAAAAGGAGCAGGTTACTGGCCCGGTGAGTACGCAGACCGCAACCGTGCCGTTGCTAATCAGCGGCTGAGCGGAAGCAATGCACGGTGGAAATGGACAACGGAATATAACCGTCGCTCGATAGCGGAAACGGCAATGTACAGAATGAAGCAGTTGTTGGGAGATTCACTGACGCTGCGTGACTACGATGGTCAGGTAGCGGAAGCTATGGCCATGGTGCGTGCGTTGAACAGGATGACAAAGGCTGGGATGCCAGAAAGCGTGCGTATTGCCTGAAAATCCAGCCAGCTCCAGGGTCGTTCGCACGAAATCTTATTTATTCAACAAAGCCCATCTCATCTTCTAACACGCTTCGGTAAATGGTCTTGGCCGAGAGTGTGCCCGGTAACGAGTACTCAACATAATTGTTTGAAACTCTTACCGATTTAGGGATTTTACCACTGAGCTGGGTTTCATTCGTTGAAGGCATTACAGTTACTTTAATCACAGTTGCCGGTGACCAGAAATCCTGATAACGCACTTTATGAATTTTATCAGCTCTAAGGCCTAACGTAAGCGTGCAGTGAGAACCGTATTGACGAAGTGAAGCTGGTCAGGCAGGCAGAGTAACCCGCCACGGGAGCAGAGCACCCACCCGGTTCACAGGCCAGTCGGCGATGACATCAAGTACATGATGCAGATAGCGTTCCGGATCCACGCCGTTTAATTTGCACGTCCCGATAAGACTGTACAGTGACGCACCGCGCTCACCACCATGATCCGAGCCGAAGAACAGCCAGTTTTTTCTCCCCAGACTGACCAGTCGTAGGGCGTTTTCGGCAATGTTATTATCCACCTCCACCCAGCCATCTTCTGCATAGCGGGTCAGCGCCGGCCACTGGTTCAGCGCATACCCGAACGCCTTCGCCAGTTCTGAGTGCCTTGAGAGGGTTTTCTGTTTCTCCCGCAGCCACCCCTCCAGTGACGCCAGCAGCGGCAGCACTTTTTGGTGCCGGACTGCCTGCCGTTCCTCTGCTCTTTTACCTCTGAGCTCCGACTCGATGGCATACAGCTCGCCGATCCGTTTCAGCGCCTCCTCCGTCAGGGCTGACGGGGTACGGACGTGAACATCGTGGATTTTTCGGCGGGCATGGGCCCAGCACGCGGCTTCCTTTATATGGCCGTCGCGGTAGAGCTCGTTGAACCCGGCGTAGGCATCAGCCTGCAGTACGCCACTGAAGCCTGCAAGATGGGTCTGAGGGTGGATACCTTTTCTGTCCGGGCTGTAAGCGAACCACACTGCGGGGGCCAGCGCTGATCCGGCGTTGCGGTCGTCTCGAACGTACGTCCATAAGCGCCCGGTCTTCGTCTTCTTATTGCCTGGCAACAGCACCGGGACAGGCGTATCGTCAGCATGGAGTTTGCCGTCGGTCAGGACATAGTGCTGAAGGGCTTCATCCAGCGGTGCCAGCAGACGACAACACGCATCCACCCAGCCCGACAGTACAGAACGACTCAACACTACACCCTGGCGGGCATAGATCTCCGACTGGCGATACAGCGGTGTGTGCTCTGCATACTTTGAGGTCAGCACTCGGGCCAGCAGCCCCGGTCCGGCGATCCCCCGTTCGATGGGGCGCGAAGGAGCCGGGGCCTGAACGATGCGATCGCACCGACGGCAGGCATGCTTTTCACGGACTGTCCGGATAACCCGGAAGGCGCTGCGCATCAGCTCCAGCTGTTCGGCGGCATCCTCACCCAGGTAACTCAGCGAACCACCGCACTCCGGGCAACACGGCTCAGTCGGCAGCAGCCGCTTCTCATCCCGTGGGAGTGACTCAGGGAACGGTTTGCGGGTGCGGGTCTGACGCAGCGGGCGCTGCACTGCCGGGTCATCCACCCGGCCGGTCAGCGTATCGCTTTCCTGCTGCAGCAGGTTCAGGTCAGCTTCCATTTGCGCGATACGGCGGGATACCTTTTCGGAACGACTGCCGAAGTTCATCCGGCGCAGCTTATCCAGTTGCGCCTGCAGATGGTCTATTTCGCGTTCCCGGTTGCTCAGCTTTTCCTGCAGGGCGTGGATCAACGCTTCCTGTTCGGCCAGGCGCTGTTTCAGCAGAAGGATGTCGTCAGAAGAGGTGTCGTTCATAAGCCTGTATTTTACCAGGCTTATTCTGCGACAACCAGGATAAAGAGCGCTACAACATGGTCAGGGATGTCAGTAACCGCTTTGGCTGTCGCCAGTCGATACCTTCCATCAGCATCGCCAGTTGCGCCGGCGTCAGGAACACTTTGCCATCGCGGGCTGAGGGCCAGGCGAAGCGACCACGTTCCAGTCGCTTTGTCAGCAGGCACAGACCATCGCCGGTGGACCAGAGCAGTTTTACCTGACTGCCGCTGCGTCCCCGGAAGATGAAGACGTGGCCGGACATCGGGTCATCTTTCAGCGCGGTCTGCACCTTTGCGGCGAGGCCATTGAAGCCGTTGCGCATATCGGTGATACCGGCAACCAGCCAGATTTTTGTGCCTGCGGGAAGATTTATCATACAGGCCCCCGCATCAGTTCGCGCAGGACAGTGCTCATGAGTTCAGCAGAGGGATGAGTCAGTGTTATTTCTCCTCCCCGACATTTTATGTGGCAGGTAGCGGGAGGAGAGCAGGATGGTAGTTCGAAGGTTGGGAGAGAAGAGCCCGCCTGAAGCTGCACGGGTATCAGGGCAGGAAGCGACGATGAGTTTTTTCGGGGCCGACAGACCCGCCCTTCACGCTGCCAGAGCCTTATCCATTTAAAGAGCAGGTTATCATTGACGTCATGTTTCCGGGCCAGTGCGGCAATACTGCCTTCTTCTTCAAGAGCCAGCCTGACCAGTTCCATTTTGAATTCAGGGGAATAGTGTTTCCGGGGAAGTCTTTCTTTAGCGCGCATGAGGTGTCCACCTGCAAAATAAGTGGGTGCTTAAGTTACAGGATCCTGGATTCGGGACCAGACGGTACTCAGACGACGCTTACGGCCTAACCACACATTTCCGGCGATAAGAACAATAAGCAATCCATAAACTGATCGTCGAATGTTACGCCTTTTAATCACAATGTCCCCCATCCCTCAAATATCATTCTAAATAACTGCACCAGGATATCATGAGCGTAATTAATAGAATTCTTCATAACCGGGGTTTTCAGTTGAGTTTGCGGACTCTTTACTTTGCGGTTTCTCACCCTCTAGTTGAGTATCCCTGACAGGCTTGGATTTACCCATGCTCCTCTGAAAGGTATCCATAACAAACTCAATATCTTCTTCTGGCAGGCTGGTGGGTTGGTTGCTCATAGGACTTCCTCTTGTTGAATACGTTCGGCGTACAGGATGCGAACCGAAACGGTCGTGTTTTCAAACTCGTTCTCAAAAACGTCCATCCATTCCGTCCGGAATTCTTCCCCCAAAAGGTTATCGAGCCCCTGAAGAGATAATGGAAGAACGGCTGCTAGAGATCCCCCGGCTGCGAGATGAGATGCAGCTGCCTGGAGATGCAGCCTGGCCCGGTTATCGGCAAAAGGTGGGTTCATCACGACATAATCAAACTTCTTCTGTTGATTAGACTTAGACCATGTGAGGAAGTCAGCTTCTGTCGTATCGTATCCCTTAGCCCGGGAGATAAGGCAATTCAAAGTATCAAGCTCGATGCCAGTAACGATCACACCGGCAGGGAATGATTTAAGCAAATCCGCATGGCCAATATTAGGCTCCAGGAGGGTATCCCCTTCCCCTGCACCAAGCAGGGAAGATACATATTCGCTGATTCGGCAAGATGAAGGGTAAAACTGATGCGATACAATATCAGGCATCTCCCCTATCTGGCCGATGTAACGAATAACCTCACACGGATCATAGGAAAATGTCACATCGTATTTTGTTACTGTTGCCCCTAAGAACCGAAGGGTGTCAGCGGCAACACTCGAAGATTTGCGTTCGGCGAGAGACCCTAAAGATGTCCAGCAACTCCATTTATTGTCCCCGTCATTTTTAAACATCAGTTCAGAAAGCTGCATCCGGGTATCAAAGTCGATGCACTGCTTAAGTACAGGGAATGCCTCCAAAGATTTCTTGCTATGAGCCATACGGTCGGCAGGTAATGCCAGCGGTACGATAGCTGATAAAATATTGTTAAGCCGCTCGGCGATATCAGGGTGGACGTCAATATGCATTGATCCATTTTTGTAAACCCTGAAACGAATACTGTTGCCATCGATGCAGATCCATTTTCTGAACCCCTCATGTTCGACCAACGCCTCAACCAATGATTTGGTGTTATGGATCGCCTTCACCTGTTCGCCACGGAAGAATGCGCATATAACGCGGAGCTCGCTCAGCGGTGAAATGCCAGACTCTTTAAAATCCACCCTTAATTTCTGCCAGGGGTATTTAGACGGCTCGCAAACTCCGGTAGTGATCATGCGGGTGGAGAACCCAAAAGCTTTGTTTGTCTTGTGACTGCGGCTCAGAGACTGGAAGACGTCGTAAACCCTTTCTTTAATAAATTGATTGCGGTCATTAAGCAAAGCAACGACTGTGCCCACTACAGCGTCAGCTGTGAAATCAGGGATCACCTGAGGCGGCATAATATAACGGTCGGCCGTAAACTGCTTATCCCATTCGTTACGTTTGGCATCCGACATGATAGGCAAAACATCAGTGAGTGCCATAACGCGTTTCCAGTATTCTGATCTCAGAGCGTTTTCTGCGAACAAAGCATCCGCTTCTGAGATGCTGTGGTTGTAGCCTGAGAGATAAGAATAAAGTTTCTGGTGATTGTGGGTTTTGAACTGGACAGCCATGAGTTTCAACAAGCAGAGTTCATCATTATAGGACTCAACAAGATCCGCGATAATGCCGAGCTCTTTGCGCATATCTGGAAGAAATGTTTCAGGAGAGCTAACCACCAGGCTATGAGAGGTTGTTAAAGCCAGTACGCTGTGACCTGCATTATCGGGTTTAGCTTCAGAATCAAGAGATGACATTTTACCGGTCCTTTAGAAAAAACTTTTACCAGGATAGCAACGTCGCTCAGTAACCTAATAGGTTCAGTGACACGAAAAAGTTTTTTATGTCTCTGAATAAAACTTAAAGATGTCAACTCATAGAAAGAAGCAAAAAAAAAGCCCCGCATAAACGGGGCAAGAACGATACATGGAGGTTTAAAAAAGGCGGGCAAAAAGCCTGAATCCTTAATGACTCTGACAAAACCAGCACTTTGCCAAAAGTAAATTATTCTGCGTCCGGCTGTGGGTCAGTATCCTGATCGGTCTCTTCCCCTGCCTTCTTAGCATTTTTTTTACGTGGGTATTTTGGCTTCTCACCATTAAGTTTTGCCTGACGATTCTCCGCACGGCGAAGCTGCTTGTTCTCTGATTCTGTGATCTCTTTTGAAAGATTTCTCAACATCTCCAGAGTACTGCGGTTCAACGTAATGTTGATTTCTTCGTCAGCACTTGAATCTGTCAGCTCCGGCAATTCAATATCCCCCAGTTTCTGTAATAAGCTGGTGGTGATGAGTTTGACGCCTTCTACGGCTTTTGTGGCAATAACCGGCGGAATCCGTGCTGGCTTGAAGTCTGAAGGTCTGACTCGTACCTGACCATGTTGGGTTTTTTTCACCGTGATGCCATTCGCATCGGCCTGCTCAAGTTCTGCGATCATCTTCTTGATACGTGAAATTGCTTCTGTTTCGCCGAGCTCATCGATCAGTGAAAGCACGTTAACATACGAAATAGCGTCAGCATGAATCCATTTCTTGATAACAACAGAACAGGTTGTCAGGCGGATAAGAGAACTGATGGTCGTCGGGCTTTTATTTTCACGTTGAGCAATTCGTTCGAGTGACCAGCCAGCAAGAGAATGTAGGCGACGATAGGACTCGCCAAGCGCAACAGGAGAAAGCGCAAGACCACGGTTACCATCAATGGTCGCGAGCTCACAGCCAATTTCATCTTCTTTAATCTCAACGCAAAGGATTGTGATGTCATGATCTTCATCACATGCCATCATTGCGGCTTTTAAACGGCAGTGCCCCTGGCGAACAAAAGGTACCCCATCAATGACACGTACTCGGATAGGGTCTACATAGTCACCTCGAATGTAGGCATTCTTGATGTTGTAGATGTGTTCTTCAACCTCAGGGAGCTTATAGTAATCGTCACCCATTCCCATTTCGCGGGAGTTGAAGCCTGGCGTGACCTGAATTACTGAAGGGTGGATAGCCCATGCTTTCTGGTCACTTACTTCAGTACAAAGTTCAGGGTTTGCATCACGGAACTGTTTAAGCCCAGTGACGTAACGGCCTGTGCCAGTAACTACTGAAAAGGCAACATGGGCCGTTTTAAAGACCTTGTCATTAGCTTGCTGTGTAGGTTCTGTCAGTAAAACACTCATAGGGGCTCCGTTACATTTTTCTGCTTACTTTCTGCGTAGCGGGGATACTACCGAAAAAAAAATTCATAATTTTTCGCAAAAAAGGTACTTTTTGAGCCTATTCTGATTTTTTACAAAAAAAGGTGGCTCCCCATTACTTGTGATGGCATAAAAATCGCTTCATAAACAAATACATAAATCCAAAACATAAAGTTCAGGTATAAGTGAGGAAAAATCTTATAAATCCGAAATGCTGAAAGTCAAAACTGTGCGTCTTAAACAACTTTTTTTTGCTCCCTAAGTTATTAGTTAAAGCCCGTGGTTAGGTACGATACCAGCACCTAAATTTCTCTCTCAGGTATAGACACTTTGACTCGACATCTCAGACACATGCCGATAATCAAATGGGCTGGTGGAAAAACGAAACTGATGCCTTTCATCAGCCATCACTACCCACACGATCATAGTTGCCGGTGGGTAGAACCCTTTATAGGCGGTGGTGCCGTTTTTCTGAACATGTTTGCACAAAATGCATTGCTTGCAGATAGCAATCCAGACTTGATCAACCTATACAGGACTATTCAAAGACAGAAAACTAACTTTATAAATCAGGTCCAAAACTTGGCGGATAAAACCTTTGTCGAAAAGGACTACTATGAGATGAGGGACCGTTTCAACAAAACCTGTATTTCTGGTCAATCGCTTCAAAGAGCGGCTTTGTTTTACTCCCTGAATCGCCTGGGCTATAACGGTATGTGCCGCTATAACTCAGAAAGAATCTATTCAGTGCCGTGGGGGAAACATACAGAACTGAAGCTTGACCTCAATAAAATAGACTACCTTTCATTTCGTCTTTCAGGTATTGAACTGATCACCGCTGGTTTTGAGGAGACTCTGGCCGCAACCGGTGAAGGAGATCAGATTTACTGTGATCCGCCATATGACAAAACAAGCAAAACTAGTTTTGTCAGTTACGATGGTAAACCGTTCAGCCAAAGCGACCACGTGCTGTTAGCAAATATGCTCGTTGACGCTCACAGAAAAGGCGCTGCTGTTGCGATATCAAATAGCCTGACATCATTCACTTTGGGCCTCTATGAAGAGCGTGGATTCGTCATACACAGACTCAGCGCTTACCGATCCGTAGGAAGTAAGCCGAATACACGGAAAACGGAAACAGAAATACTGGCCGTGCTGAAATAGAGTAAATTCTAATCAACTGGGCTAATCCATTCCTCAAAAGTTAATACCTCAGGGTAAGTTCGTTGAACATAAGGTATAAACTGAAGCTCTTCTATTCTCCGGTCGCCCCTCTTTCCTTCGCAAATAAATGAAATGAGTCCTTGCTGAGAAAGGCCAGTAAGGACGCTCATAAGTCTTATATTTAGACTTTTAAGCTGTAAGTCGTTATTAATGTCCTCCACTTTATGAGAGCTCTGGCCTGAACGTTTAAGATACTCGTAAACCATGAAATTCGAATTTCGTCGTTTTAACAATTTTTCGGTTATGCATTCCTGAATGAAGTCGCCAAGAGCATCTAAAAGCGGACTGAGAACTACCGGGAAAGTTAATGTGTAACTTTGAGAAGTTTTAGACAAAGTGAATGAGTTTAGAAAGCTAAAGTTTAGTCTCTTTTTTGAATATGGAACATAAGCGACAAGAGTAGTCGACATAACAGTAAGTAAAGCTTCAAGATGGTTCACTGTTATTAAAGTGGCTTTATCTGTATTTCTAAGATTATGGAAATCAATAAACGCTACTCTTGAACGGCTAAGCCAATCTTGTACTTTAATGTCGATAGAAAATTGCGAGATATGATTTGAACATTCATTTTGGGTGATAGGGCATGCAGACGAAAGATGGTTATGGATTATCATGCATAGCACAAAAAAAGGAAAACGGCAGGCTGTGGGGCATTGAAAACCGGTTAAAGAAAGCTTAGACGTTTCATATGCGCTTACCGGAAAAGTAACTTTTCTTAACGTTGGCTTTGACGATGTTCTTGCATTTTTACAAATGAAACCGAGACCCAGATCATTGTGCATTTTAAAGTCCATCTCCATCATCACCTTTTAGCCTTAACTGTATGGTATTGGTATACAAAAAATTAAAATTATAATTAATAAGATTATCATTTTTTTACAATAGAAAAGGTTCTGATAGAGGAGAATTTAAATGTAAAAGATTTATACTCGCAGATCTTTATGAGGGATAAAACCCATTGCGTAAGCAACAATATTACGTGAGTGAGTCCTAACGACAGTTAAAGTCTTGGCTCTATATTTAAGCAGCAAAAACATTTAACTGTCTTGGAGTTTATTTAACTTAAAAACTGTTATTGCAGCATAATTTTTCGAATCAAATTCATAGAATTTTCTGACTTTTCCAGTCAAATGATAACGTTCACCCAATAAAATGTGATCCTGTTTATCGGCCGTTAAAGCGATCCCGTCATTTCTAACTTTACCAGTAAATGTAAAAAAATAACTCCCTTTACTTTTTGCGTACGCGGCCCTGACTTCAGTAAATGTTAGTTCAATGCTTATGACCTGGCCGATATTGTAGCTATGTTTTAAAATTTCTTGTTCATTTTCCGGAGTTTCAGACAACATCACATCAAAAGTTGTAAAGAAACAATCCAGCTGGCGTTCTGTCAAGAAACGGTTATTGTCTAATTGCGCCAATATACTATTAGAAAACTTAGTGTTAGCCTTTTTTGCTTTCTCAATAAGGACGTGGTTTCTGGATTTCCATGCTTCGAGTGTTGGGTTAACACGCAGTTCCGGAATGTTATCGAGAAAGGTAATTGGCTCTAGTGCCACTAATTTTTCAATAATGGGTCCAACTGTTTGTACCCCATGACACTTTTCACATAAATCAGCCCCTTTGTGGCCTGTGCCCGCACATTCGTTACATTCTCTTTCGATAGGTGCATAATAATTTCCATCTCCGTTAAGTGATACATTCACTGAGGCTGGTACCATATGACCATCAAGAGTAAAGAAAAGAGATTTCATTTTCGAAACACCTCCAAACGTGCCTCTACGATTGCTACAGCTTCTTTCACAGTTTTTTCATAGTGGTCATGCCCTTCAGGAAATTGATCAAAACGTTTACCGTGTTCTAACTCTTCCATGTTGCGTTTAAGGACTTCATGAGTTAGAAGCAAATCACTATAATTATCGATAAGAGTCAGCTTTATAGGTTTAATCACTCAACTAATCCTCGTTTTTAATATTCCTTAAGGAGATCTCGAATTTCCAGAAGCTCTTCTAATTTTGGTTTAGAAACAATGATTGCTGTATTTTCGTCGTTAAGTAAAGACAATAAAATATTTAGCTTTTCATCATTCAAGATTATTTGAACACCATCATTGGAAAATATTACATTATTACTATTAACATTTTTGAACAAGTGTGCACTATCTCTACCAAATTTTAGTTCTGTTTGAGTATTCGTTATAGATTCCGTATGTGTACTTTCCACAAGCTCAAGAAATTCAGATTTTAGCCGTTCTGTTTTCTTATGCGAGAGGCGCTTAATACCCAAAGTCTTACGAGTGACTGCCGAATTTTTCTTTTCTGGTCCGCCTTTATTTAAGGTGTCTGGTCCTGCTCCAGCTGCATTGTGTTCAGGTATGCCTACAATTTTGCTCGTTGTAGTCTCAATATTCTTAACGCCAGGTAAGAAACCTTCTATATGTTTTAAAACCATTTTGTGATCGTTGGAATATTTTAACATTATTTCAATGGCGAGCGTTTTTTTGATTAGATTTAGGCTAATCAAATGTTGAAGCTCTAATGGCATATCAAGGATTTTTAGCATATTACGAATTGCGGTAGTTGATCGTTGATATCGCATTGCTAGTTCTTCAACCGAATACCCGAGACTAACAGCATGAGCTAATGCATGAGCTTGCCCAACCGGATTTAGCCCATTGCTTCTGTTACCATCGAGGTTCTCAAGGTATTCTTCAATTTCGTTTTTATAATCGATTAGGATAACAGATAATTTTGGAATATTAGCACCTTCAGAAATTGCTAATTTTAAGCCATGAAAACGAGTATGACCTTGACGAACTAAATATTTACCTTTTCTTTTTACGACCTTGATCATATCAACCTGCCTTCCTTCCTTAAAGGCTTGTTTGATTGACACAATCATCGACTTGACAGGTTCTTGTTCGTAACACAAATCTCCGATTACCGCCTCTCGGGGATTAAATCCCTTTTCAATTTCAACTAGATTAGTATCCACTTCAATGACTGTATGTTTGCTGTTGTTCATATCTTCCTCCTGTTTACTACATGATACATGAACCTCAAATTTGCCAAATAGGGCTGATACATCTAAAAGGTAAACTCAAAAAATTTGCTTAATAAAATTAAAATAAAAACTGTCTTGAATAAAACAATGATAGTAGACCCTCGTTCATTTCCGTTTGCGATCTGTAGATATTGTTAAAGGAGCGCTATTCCTTGTTTTATATGGACTTATCATTGTTTTCAACAGGATAGATCAATTCTTTAGATCACTAAAGATCAATAGAGTTCAAGTAAAGATCACGGCATCTTTAACTCATTGATTATAGTGACTTTATGAAAGGATCCGGCATTCGGATGCATGCGAAAAGCATTTGAATGAATAAGGAAGGCATTTACTGGAATGCTTATGGCATTTAGGTTAATGCGTAAAAAGCATTTGCAAGAATATGTTATAAACAGTTTGCCAAATGAAAATCTTATCACCGACGAGTTAAGTTAATGATTAAAAACAACGAGTTAATCCATCCTTTTGACGTAACCAGTAATGAATCAGGTAAGACTTATCAACTGACGCCTAACTCGTCCAAGTCGGTTCAGCCCGTGGCCCTGTTGAGATTGAGTGTATTTACCCCTGTCGGCACAAAAGAAAACCGCGACCGAAACTTTGAAGTTGATGCCTCTGATGAGCTTTCGTGTATGGAAATTGCAAGATCGGAGGGTTATGACGACATCAAGATAACTGGTGTCAAACTATCTATGTCTACCGACTTTAAGTGCTGGCTCGGGATCATCATGGCTTTCAGTAAATATGGTTTTACTTCCGAGAAGATTACCCTGACTTTTAACGAGTTTGCGAAGATGTGTGGTATCAGTTCAACAAACATCAACAAACGAACTCGTGCGCGCTTTAAAGAGTCATTAATGAACCTTGCATCGGTAGTGCTTGCCTTCTCAGACTCTCGGAGTGGTCGGTTCACAGTAACGCATCTGGTGCAGAAGGCTATGATTGATCCAAAAAGCGATACTGTTGAGTTGGTTGGGGATCCTTCTATGTGGGAACTGTATCGTTACGACCATAAGACATTGTTAAGCCTTCAGGTTCTATACATTTTGGCTAAAAAAGAAGCTGCGCAATCTCTCTATATTTATTTTGAAGCAATGCCAGCTGGTACGTTGTTCGTTAATATGAAACGGTTGAGGGAAAGGTTGCTTCTTACAACCCCTATTCGTACGCAAAACCAGATAATTCGTAAAGCAATGCGGGAACTTGAATCTATCGGATATCTCGATTATCAAGAAGTTAAGAAAGGTCGCGACATACAATTTCAGATCTTCAAAAGAAGCCCTAAGCTGGCCCTCGCCAAACAAGGTTGAAAGCTACCAGGTATGCACTGGTTATAACATGCTGAAAAATAAGTTATTTATCAGTGCTATGCTTAGTGCTTCTTTTACTACTGGTCTTACATCTCGGCTTAATGTGCAAAAAAGTAACTTTTCAAACGAACTCCTGACTATTCATCTGTATGCCTTTCTGACTCAAGCGTACATGCTAGCCCATTCATTAAATGCCGTGGAGCAAGATGGTTTCGTGCGCACTCTATTCACGTGAATGCCTTTTGTGGATTACGCCTCTTACATTCATACAAATGCTTTTGATGTCGGTATCCCAAAAAATCATTCATTGAAATGCTTTTGTTTGCCACTGTATCCCGAGCATAGCTATGCAGTGGTATAAAAAGGCATTTTGGTGAATGGCATTAGGTCGAATGACACACAGTACAGCTTTGTTAAGAGCGAGAATGGTCCAAGACATCTATGACATTGGGCATCAGAAGGACTATGTGTTTGATATGAGATCAAAAAAATATCAGAAGCATCACAACTCCAATGGCATTCAAAGAAATGCCTTTGTTTTGTTAGTACACCAAACAACCCAAAATTCATGCAGTTATATCAAAGACTCATTCGCAAAAGGACTCAGCCAGAAAGCATTTGCTTAAATAGCATTGGCCAAAAGCATTCGAATGAATGATGTTCATATGGACAAGACAAAGTCCCACTCACGCCCAGAGGTGTAAAAGGCATTTAGATGAATGACGCACCGGCCGAGGATTGTATGTAGTTTCTCCAACTGATAGTTGCCGAACCAGGGAGCACAGTGATATGCGGCCTTCTCAGAATCAAGAGATAGATATTAAGGGAACAAAAAAGATTAGATATGAAGCTTAGTTACCTGCCCGATATCTAGTTAGAGCTTTTCAAACCATCAAAAGTGACTTTTATGCTTGAGGAGTCTCATCAGCTTCAGGATTGAGCTTAACGTAATCTTACCCCCTCCCCTCTTTCAAACTTTTACTAAGCGTTCACTGGTACTTTTCAAAGATTATGCTTTAGGCCTCTTTGCTTAAAAATTCACCAATCGCTAAACGTTAAAAAAAGGGGGTTTATGCGAACGGAAGGATCGGAATAAAAAAGTATTATTCATTCGCGTTTACGTGAACTCAAATCTACACGGAGTAATTATGGAACTTTCTTTAAATATTGGCCTTAGTGAAAAGAAATCTAACACGGCTGCACTTTTTAAAACAAAAAGCGCAAAAGTGATTTTGTTTGTTCTGCTGACCGTGCTTTTTTGCGGTCTGGCATATGCGGGTTCAGATGATGGGGCACTGGGAGATATTTGGTCATACATGAGTGAAAGTATGACTGGAGCTCCGGGCAAAATTCTGGCAGCCGCGATGTTGATCTCAAGCGTATATTTCTCTGTCCTTAAGCCTAACCCGGGCCTGGCACTGGTTTCATTATTCATGATGCTGGTAATGGCCAACGGCGAGAAAATTATCAGCACCTTTATGGATGCTGGCGTACCGCTGTAATTTATTGTTAATCATGCATGAGGGGGTTCATCCCCCTCTCTGGATTTTTAATGAGTAAGCAGAACGACGTTCCTCAGCATACCTATAGATTCCCTTTCAGGATCAACATGCCTCTACTGATTTTGTTTTGGGATGCAAAAAAAATAGGGCTTGCATTCATTCTGGTTGCATTTGGGAATATCTTCGAATGCTTCGGGTTTTCTGTTGTAGCAGCGGTTGTATATTGGATTGCGTATAACAAAGCAGCTGAGTCAGGAATAAGAGGATTGCTAAAACACAGACTCTGGTGGCTCGGTTTTTTGCCAGGTAAAGCAGTTTTTAGTAGCCGTTATTTCAACGATCCATTTATCAGAGATTTGTATTCTTGATGGAGCTATGAATGAAAATGCTAAGTGGCATTAACATCCCTTTTTTCAAAAAATCTAAAAAGGATGAAAACGGTGATCTTGAACAGTCATACGTAAAGAAAGATGAAAGTGCTAAGGGACGTTTTTTGGACATTAAAAAACGATTTAGCCCACAAGCTGAAGCGTCAGGTGCTGGAATTACATACAGCGCCCTGATTAATCGTGATACAAAACTTATCCGCATTAATACTGTTTCAATAGCCGTCATTGGGTTATTGGTTGCAAAGATTCTTTTTTTCACTGACCCAGTGACGATTGTTACCCCTCCAAACATGAATGAAGAGATCACGGTTGTTGGTAACAAAGCATCGGAATCTTATAAAACACAATGGGCTCTCTTTTTTAGTACCCTTTTAGGGAATATTAATCCAACTAATATTTCCTTTGTGACGGCCTATGTCCTCGATGCCCTTTCACCTGAACTACAGGCTAAAACGAGTGAGTCTTTACAGGAGCAGATAAATATCATGCAGGCTCGTGGTGTTGAGCAGACCTTTAAGCCTAATGATATTTACTTTGATCCAAAAAATGACATGGTCTATGTCTGGGGTACCAAAACGACTCGACTTGTAAATGTTCCGGACAAAACTGAATCATCGAAATGGACTTATGAATGGGTTCTCGGGATGAAAAATGGTCGCCCAAGAATTGCATATGTAAATCAATATTCCGGAACACCGAATATTAAAAAAATTACGATAAACGGCAAAGAGCAACTGGCAACGCTGGATAATCCGCCACCGTCTACAGGTAACAAGTGATGATTAAAAAAAAGGGCTTAGGGTTCAACGCAATTACCGCATTGATCATGCTCACGACTTCGAACTGCGTAATCGCTGAAGAATACCAATTGCCAGCAACAATTAATAACCCGGTTGTAATGCCAGTTGGTGCTGACGGATTTCAGAATGGAGCTGCAAAAGCCATTATTCCGGGTCAAGCTGGTTCTGAACAGTCAGGTGCACAAACAAACCTTAGTGAAGCCGGTAATGCGCAGGGACAAAAACCTACAACTGATCTCCCTACCGTGCAACTTTCCCCAGCCAGCAATGCTTCGCCTGCGGTAAGCGCTATTACTGGAGCATTATCAAATAATCCTAGTCTCCCCGGATTTGACGCACAGACCCGCTCTGGTGCAATTGATAGCTATGGGAGACCAACAGGTACCTCTTCCCAGCAGAATGCAACCAATGCGACCGCCACGTCAAAAGCCGATGAACTTTATGTCGAAGCTCGTAACCGATATAAAGAAGTTCAGCGTGTAAATGTGCCGCCTGGTGGGAATGTGGTACTGCCAGTTTCACGAGGACTTCAAAACAGAATATCGACCAGCTTCAAGAATGCTTCTGTCAGCACTTCTACCCCTGCTGAAGAGGCAAGCATATTTGTTAATGGTGGCGATGTCTTTATTTCAACTAATACCGATAAACCAATCGGGATTATGTTGTCGGAAGATCAGGTACCTGAATCGACCTATAACCTGACCCTGGTACCGCTTGATGTTCCCGGTGCGATGATTTCAGTTACTACATCTTTAAGCCCATCTATGCAAGCCAAACGTGAAACCTCATTGGATAAGCAAAACTATGAGGAAATGTTGGCCCGCTCCCAGTCAGAAGAACTGGCTCCATCGGATCCAAAACAAGACGATCATAAACAAAGAATCATTGATTTATTGACTCCTGTGGCTCTTGGTGAGGTCCCTTCAGGATTCAGTTTACAACAGGACCGACTTTCTCGTATTCCTGCGTCAGAGCAGTCCCCATGTAACTTTAATATGTATGCAAAGCTCGGTCAGAGACTGGTTGGCTCACGTGAACTTATTGATGTAATTCTTGTGAAAAACGATAAACCATACGGTCAAATCGTTGCTGATCAGCAGTGTATGGCAGAAGGCGTTATTGCAAGTGCTTTATTTGATAAAGCATACCTGCAACCGGGAGAAGAAACAGAGCTTTACATAGTCCGGGATAAATTGTTCAAGGAACGCGAGGCCCGGGTTACAACCAGACCAAGTCTAATCAGAAAATAATATGGGAAAAGTTACTTTGCCTGCTCTGCTTGGGGCCACCGTGATTGGTTTTGTCGTATTTGCTTTAACCAGCTTTTACTACAGGTCAGAATATATACCAAAAAGGAGTGTATTAATCGTTCCGGACGCACCCATTAGTATCGAAGATGGCAGTAACGCTTTTCCCGTTCAGACAGTAATAATGAACGATCCAACTCTTATTGATAAATTTGTAGGAGAGGACAATATTAATGAGGAGAATGCTTTTGACTATCACAAAAGTAACGTTTTGGAACCTAATTACAAACATGAAATATCTAGAACGAGCCAGATAGATAAAGCTGAAATGAATCATCCATCTGTTCGTGAAAACTGGGCCAGAGCAGGTGATCCCTATATCGTTCCTCAGATGTCTGACAGCGAACGAAATCTAAAAATTAAACGATTCCAGAAACCTACAAGTGGAGCTAATCATGGACATTAAAAAGGCCTGGGAAAATAAGACCGTCAGACTTTCTGTTATTGGCGCTCTGCTGGTAGTGATTGTTTATATTATTAGCCAGTCTATTTTTTCCACACCAGTTAAGAAAGAAAAGAAAACACAGAAAAAAGACATGCAGACCAATTTGTTGTTAGATGATTCGCAAATGAACAAATTGAGTAATGAAGAAAGCCAGAAAGTATATAAGGAAATGGTTAAGCAAAACCGACTTGATCAAAATGCGGCGAAAGAGGACCGCGAAAAAGCAGAAAAAGCCCAACAGGAAACTAAAGCCCAAGTTGCAAGTTTAACTTCTCAACTTCAGCAGCTGTCTCAGCAAATTAATGATATGCAGACTAATCGAAACGGCAATCGTAACTTGGATGCTGGTAGTTCGCGTAAAACGATTAATGAGCAGGCACCGGCAGCTCCTTATCAGCTTAATGCTAATGCGCCGATTAATGGCGTAAACCCTAATTACGCGTCTATCACACCTACGCGTAATAGCCCGATGAGAACAATCACACAAAGTTCCATTAAGACTAATGGTACCGATGGTGTCATTCAGGTTATGCCCGTGTCTGAAAACAGAATCAAGGAAGGCAGAGAGGTCATTGCAGGAGATAAAGCGCCTACTCGGACTGTACGAGGTGATGGTACTGCGCCAGTTGATAGCAAAGCGCGGCATGCTGCCCGAAAAGATGAAATGTTTCTTCCGGCAACATCTATTATCACTGGTGTTCTGATTACCGGGCTTGAAGCGCCTACAAGCCTTTCTTCCAAATCAGAACCAATGCCAGTAACAATGCGTATTAAAAAAGATGTCATCATGCCCAATAATTTCACCATGGATTTGCGTGACTGTAACCTTCTGGGTTCAGCTGTTGGTGATTTGGCGTCACAGCGTGCTTACATACGTGCCACTTCTATCTCTTGTGTTAATTCAAAAGGGAAAGCTTTTGACGTAAAACTGGAAGCATATGCTGTAAGTGAAAATGACGGAAAAAATGGGATCCGAGGCACGCTTATCAGCCGAAATGGTAACGCAATTGCAGGAGCTGCATTTGCCGGTGGACTTTCTTCACTTGCCGGTAGCTTAAGCCCCAGTAAGGTATCTTCACTTAACATCGACCCTAATTCACAGGCTCAGTATCAGTCCCCTAATTTTGGTGCACTTGGGGCATTAGCCGGGGCTGGTGCAGCTCAAGGTGGCCTTAATCGACTCGTCGATTACTACACCGCAATTGCAGAACAACAGTGGCCAATCGTAGAAATTAGCCCTGGCCGAGCTATTACATTTGTCGTTCAGACCGGAACTACAATTCCAACGAATCTGACCAGTCGCTGAGGTTTAAATGGATAGTTTAGAAAAAAAAGAATCGACTGAATCAGCTGGACCTGAAATCACTAAAAAAATGGTGCGAGAAAGGACAACAAAAAAAATTACCTTCGAAATTGATATTGAAAAAATATTGAAGTATTTATTTTTCTTCGCCTTTGCCGTTTTGGTCATTATTTATGGTTATAAAGGCTTTATGAATGTTTACGATTACTTCAATAAACAATCACAGCCTTCGTACAAGATTGCAGTGCTTGACATGCCTGAATTACGTAAGGAATTTTTCAAGCATCACGAAGGCCGTACTGCTGACAATGATAGAACTCAATTCGAAGAATATTTCAGAACATTAATGAAGATCTACCGTGACCGTGGCTATTTAATTATTGATGCAACGCTTGCCGTTACTGTACCGGATAGTGTTGAAATCGTCACTTATATGGAACTTGAAGATAGCTCTGAAGCGGTACAATCAAGTTCTTATAATGCAAAGAAGTAGAGGGCACCCAATAGTGAAAAAGTTACTTTTCCCTTTAATGGCGGCTTTCGCCATTATGGCGAATACGGTCACTTATGCTTCAGAGCAGGTCCTAACTAATAGTGATGCTGCTGCGTTAATGGCAAAGGCAAAGGAAGGCGGCGTTTCACCCAGTCAGATCTCGGGTGCGTTATCAAAAATGAAAGGATATAAACCTAAGGATGCCATATACATTCCTTCTGGTGGGCTATACCTCTTTCAGGACGAGCGTTCGCAGCTAATGGCAGTAACGACCGATGGCCGATACTCCCTTACTGGGGGAAGCCTTGTTGATGTAATTAAACGTAAACCTGTTCTGACTGTAGAAGAAATCAGAAATTCCTATTTTATTAGTCTTGATGAGGCCCCCTTCCCTCTGGAAACTGTAGCGTCCATTCATCTGGGAAATTCAAAGCTTAAGAGACAAGCAGCCATTTTCTTAACACTTGATTGTGACGGTTGCATGGAACTTGTTAAGAAATTTTATGCAGATCGGGACAAGTATCGGATAGATATTGTTTTAGTTCCCTCACCCGGTGAGCCAAAAGAAGAGCTTAGAAGGCTCTGGTGTAGTAAAGAAAAAGGAAAAATAAACAACCTCGATATTCTTCGTTGGCTAATGGGAAGCAAATCCGACATTGAAAAAAGATTGCTCTCTCAAAAAGAAGCAGAAGAATGTCCGGCGGAACCTTTGGTAGCGTCATTGATGCTCGCAGGAATTTATAAATTGCAGGGTGTACCTTCAGTTGTCAGACAGGATGGTTTGGCTGGTAATGGCATTCCAAAAGATTTCGACTACTGGTTGAACCAAAGCGTTGAACCTCTCTTAAAAAATCCATTTGAGACAAATTAAGGCTAGTTTATGAACATCAAAAGATTGGTACTCAGTGCTCTGGTTGTAGGTACATCCTCATATCTTACGGGGTGCTCCATCGGGAGTTCCGAATCCGAATGTCCAGGCATTGAAAAGGGCGTTATCTGTAAAGGTCCTCGCGAAGTTATGGAGTTAACTAATAATCGAGATGATCTGTCTGCACTTGCGGGGGAAGAGTCGGAATCGGGAAAGGAGAAATCGGCTGTCAATGACAGCCGTTATCCAACTGAAATTAGCCCTCCAGGGGAAGTCAAATATCCACAGTCTACAACCCTTAAAAATCAGCCTGTGGCTTATTCAAAAACCGAAATTAAGCCAGTTGGTCAGTTACCTGTCATGTACGATAAAACTTTAAAAATGGGTGCCCCTACTTCATCCATTGGACCACGGCCTATTTCTGGTGTACCGGTTAATTCAAACGTAAGGATGACTAGCAGTTATAGCACTGCCTCTTCAGCTGGTAACCCTTTCGTTCATCCGGCTGCGGAAGTCGTTAAACAAACAAGCTATCCGGTTTCTGCTGGAAATGCACCACGCTACGTTGCACCTAATTCTGATATCAGCCCTGGCAAGGATATGTACTCTCTTTACAATGGCCAGCCCGTTAACCCTACTCTCAACACTGGGCAGATCCAGCAATACCGTTCGCAAGGTTATAAACAAGCTGTAGTGGCTCCTGAACCACTTGCTGTTCTGCAACAGGGGAAAGTAATGAGAATTACTTTTGCACCTTATACCGATGATAACGATGCGCTTAATCTTCCCGGCTACGTTTATGTCAACGTAAAACCGCAAACATGGATTGCTGGCAAGAATTCGACCTCAAACCCAGCTCGCATAGTTCCTTTAGAAGTACAGGATGCGGCCCGGGAAAATATGCAGCAGCAACAAAAAGCAACTAAAGCTGTCTCTTCGAACGGCATTGTTAGACAACTGTAAGGTCAAATATGGAAGCTATCAATAATTACAATAGCGGTTTAAATCGCCATCAATTAGGTGGGTTTATCCCTGTTTACGATCAATTAGCAGGGACTCACTATTTTTTGATTGATGGCAACAGATTAGGGTTTATGTTTATCTGTAATCCATCACCTGGAGTTTTTGATAATCAGCAAGATGTTCTTGCTGAAATGTTCAAAATGGATTTTCCTACAGATACTGTCTGTCAAATATCTCTGACTGCATTGCCAGACTTGACTTTACAGCTTAGTGCTTGGTCAGCTGTGCGAGGTGGGCGTATGACTGGGAACGATAAGCTTAAAGCAGATCTGCTTAATGGTTATCAGTTGGACTACTACGACAGAAGTATGCATAAGCCTTTAAAACCTGATCATGATAACCTTATGTTGAGGGATTTTCAGGTATGGATCTCGCTATCGATTCCTTTACAGTCTGCCCTTCCTACCGAGCTGGAACATTCGCGTATCGATTCACTTTACTCTGAACTTGTAAGTAAGTTAATTACGATTGGACTGCATCCGTTTAAGGTCGATGCAGAAAACTGGCTCTATTGTATAGATAAGGTCGTAAACCCCGGAAAGAACTCTCGGTGGGCTGAAGGTTTTATAGACGTTAACACTATGAAAAGGCTTAATGAACAAGTTAACGTTCCCGGCCGAAAGTATACAGTCACAGAAAATCATTTCTCATCAGTCACACAAAGTGACGACGAATCTGAGCATCGTTACTTCAAACAACTTTCCGTTGTAAAGTTTCCTGAATACGTCAATTTCGGTTGTATGTATGAGTTAGTAGTTAACTGGATGCATGGACGTAAGACAATTTTCAGCCCATTTATGATCACTCAGACTGTTCAGTTTGCCGATCCGCTCAAGTTGTCAAAAGAAAACGTCCGCTACAAAGCAATCACTAATAAACAGGCAAGTATACCTTCAGTTGTCACATTCTGCCCTCGCCTGCGGGATATGGATAATGACTACATGGCCGTAACTCGCGAGCTTGAGGATGGCGCAAAGCTTTTAAGAGGGTATCTTACTTTCACTGTTATGGGTAGTAATGCCAATTCTGTGCAGACAGCAGCTAACGATCTCAAATCCTTTTACCTCGAAAGCCGGGTCAAAGTAGCAGATGATTCCTTTATCGTTTTCCCGTCATTTATGTCATGTCTGCCAATGTGCAATGACCCAAAGACAATTTTCGACCTTGACCGTTCCGAAGTAGTGAGCAACACCGGAGCGGCTCATATGACGCCGATCTTTGGGCCCTGGAAAGGTAATACAGATAGACCAGTACTGAGTTTAGTTTCTCGTGAAGGTCAACTCATGGGACTTGATATTTTCAAGACTTCTGCAAGCTATAACATGGTTATTGGTGCAACGTCAGGTGCAGGCAAGTCATTCTGGACAGCATATCTAATCAATAACTATCTTGGAGCTGGACCGCGATCTAATAACCTCGTTCATTATCGCTCAACATTTAAGCATTTTTTAGAAAACGAATACCCAGATGATGATCCTGATGGTGCTCAAGTTTTTGTAGTGGACGTGGGGCGTTCTTACCAGGGGATTGCGGAACAATATACAAACAGTCAATTTATTGATTTCGGTAAAACCCCTGACTTCACCCTAAATCCCTTTGCCTTCCTAACTGACATCACTGTTAACGACGATGTATTTAACGAAGCACCTGAATTTACCGGTGAATCAACTTCAAACGATGCAGAAAAAGACAAAGTTGCTCAGACCATAATGGTTCTGAATCAGCTAAAAATTATGGCTTCAGAGAAAGGCCTTATCGATGATTATCAACAATCAGTGATGCTTCAGCTTATTGCAGAAGAGTACCAGGAATCCAGAAAATCAGGTCGGACCGGTTCAATAACCGGCTTTGCTCTGCGTTGCAAGAAGCATGAAGACAAACGTATAAAGGATATTGGGGAGCAACTCGGAGCATGGTGCGAAGGTGGAATTTATGGGCACCGGTTTACCGATACGTTGCCTCCAATCAACTTCGACAGCAGATTTATTGTTTTGGAACTGGAGGAGCTAAAAGGCACCCCCCACCTTCAGACAGTTGTTTTAATGTCTATCATTCAGGCTGCTCAGCATGCAATGTTCATCAAAAAAGATGGGCGTCGTCGCTTGTTCATCCTAGATGAAGCTTGGGAGTACATTCGTCCTGATAATTCATCAGGTGCCGGAAATCAATCAAACCAATTCTTCTCTTCCTTCCTCGAAGCGGCATGGCGTAGGTTCAGGAAAACAAACTGCGCTGGCATCTGTATCACACAGTCGTTTGAAGATTATTTTACTTCTTCTGTTGGCCGGGCCCTGACTGCTAACTCGCCTTGGAAGATAATCATGAAACAAGAAAAAGAAAGCATTGAAGCAATGAAGGCTAATAAATATTTTTCTACTTCAGATGCAGAATATGAACGAATGAAAAATATTCGTACAGTCAAAAAGGTGTTTTCAGAGATGTTAGTCAGGTTCGAAAACTTCCAAGAGATCTGTCGGTTATACGTAGACCGGAAAATGGAGCTTTGTTTTACTACGGATAGTGCTGACAGGAGTAAATTATGGGAAATTCAAAGCCGCGAGAATTGTAGCTATGGCGAGGCAATAGAAATTCTCTATGCTCAAGAAGTAGCAGCGGGTTTGGCCGCGTAGAGTAAATATCTTCAAGCAAAAACAATTAAACCAGATGTCTCATAAGAATCTGGTTTTTTATTGTATGCCTTAAGTAAACAAATGAGGTTATGACTTAATGAGTTCATCACTGTGCTGCAAATTTTGGTTTTATAATTAATATGGCTTAAAAACAGTGACATAATTACAAATCGCATTTAGGTTGTGTACGCATTAAGTAAACAAAATTTATAACATCAATACTGACTTTATAAGATGAAATTCACGTAAATTACATTTTTGTTTACCAAAGGTAATCAAAGGAGCGCGGCATTATTAGTGAAAACAGATCACTGGTGTCATATTGCATACAAAACTTAATATCCTTTAATCATTCTTCTAAAAGTTTAATATTAACGCTTTGGTTTATGAAAATTTATCCAATTTGCTCACCGAAGACTTTTAACTTATTTAACCCCCTTTATCGCCAATCTGTGATTTTCTAATGTTAGCCTACAGTTCTAGGGCCCTTGCTCCCATGATGCGAATCCTTCCACCTAATAAAGATTAACGCCTCATTCCTGTATGCCGGTCTTACGACGCCAGTGCTCGGGCTATTTTCGGTCCTAACAAGACCTGGCGAGAGATTTAATCAGGGCGTGGTGTGACTGAGCAGCAGCTGGGGCACTGTTATCCGCTTGCAGATTTAACCCCCTTAATCGCCAAACTGGGGTACTGTCCTGATGCTGGCCTTCAGTTCTGGGCTGGGTGGCTATCACTTCCTCCCATAATGCGAAATGTAACTGCTGATACAGATTAACGTCATATTCCTGCGTGCCGGTCTGCCAACACCAGTGCACGGGCTTTTTTCGGTCATCACATTACCGGGCAGGAGATTTTATCAGGGCGTGGTGTGACTGAGCAGAAGCTGGGGCACTGTCAGCAGCTTGCAGATTTAACCCCCTTAATCGCCACACTGGGATTCTGGTCTGATATTGACCTTCCGTTCTGGGCGGGGTTCGGTTTGCTAACACTTACTCCCATGATACGAAATGTGCCTGCTGATACAGATTAAAATCACATTACTGCATACCGGTCTGCCGACACCGGTGCATGGGCGATTTCCGACGATCTCAAGAACATATGGGAGATTATATCAGGGAGAGTAGTATGCCTGAGCAGCATCTGAAGGCACTGTCAGCCGCTGTCAGATTTAACCCCCTTAATCGCCAAACTGGTGTTCTGTCCTCATGCAGGCCTTCAGTTCTGAGCTGGGTTGCTATCACTTGCTCCCATAATGCGAAATGTACCTGCTGATACAAATTAACGTCGTATTCCTGTATGCCGGTCTGCCGACACCAGTGCTCGGGCTATTTTCGGTCCTAACAAGACCTGGCGAGAGATTTAATCAGGGCGTGGTGTGACTGAGCAGCAGCTGGGGCACTGTTATCCGCTTGCAGATTTAACCCCCTTAATCGCCAAACTGGGGTACTGTCCTGATGCTGGCCTTCAGTTCTGGGCTGGGTGGCTATCACTTCCTCCCATAATGCGAAATGTAACTGCTGATACAGATTAACGTCATATTCCTGCGTGCCGGTCTGCCAACACCAGTGCACGGGCTTTTTTCGGTCATCACATTACCGGGCAGGAGATTTTATCAGGGCGTGGTGTGACTGAGCAGAAGCTGGGGCACTGTCAGCAGCTTGCAGATTTAACCCCCTTAATCGCCACACTGGGATTCTGGTCTGATATTGACCTTCCGTTCTGGGCGGGGTTCGGTTTGCTAACACTTACTCCCATGATACGAAATGTGCCTGCTGATACAGATTAAAATCACATTACTGCATACCGGTCTGCCGACACCGGTGCATGGGCGATTTCCGACGATCTCAAGAACATATGGGAGATTATATCAGGGAGAGTAGTATGCCTGAGCAGCATCTGAAGGCACTGTCAGCCGCTGTCAGATTTAACCCCCTTAATCGCCAAACTGGTGTTCTGTCCTCATGCAGGCCTTCAGTTCTGAGCTGGGTTGCTATCACTTGCTCCCATAATGCGAAATGTACCTGCTGATACAAATTAACGTCGTATTCCTGTATGCCGGTCTGCCGACACCATTGCTCGGGCTATTTTCGGTCCTAACAAGACCTGGCGAGAGATTTAATCAGGGCGTGGTGTGACTGAGCAGCAGCTGGGGCACTGTTATCCGCTTGCAGATTTAACCCCCTTAATCGCCACACTGGGGTTCAGTCCTGATAGTGTCCTTCCGTCCTGGGCTCGGTTGCTAACACTTGCTCCCATTGCGCCTGCTGATACAGATTAAAGTCACATTACTGCATACCGATCTGCCGACTCCGGTGCATGGCTTTTTCCGATAATCACAAGGACGGACGGGTGATTTTATCTTTGCATAGTATGTCTGAGCAGCATCAGAAGGCTCTGTCAGCCACTGGCAGATTTAACCCCCTTAATCTCCAAACTGGGATCAGTCCTGATAGTGTCCTTCCGTCCTGGGCAGGGTTGCTAACACTTGCTCCCATGATACGAAATGCGCCAGCTGATACAGATTAACGTCTCATTACTCCATGCCGGTCTGCCGAAACTGGTGCATAGCTTTTTTCGATATTCGCATGAACAGACGCTTGATTTTTTCAGGTTGTAATATACCTGAGCAGCATCTGAAGGCACTTTCAGTCTCTGTCAGATTTAACCCCCTTAATCGCCAATCTGGGATTTTCTGATGTTAACCTACAGTTCAAGGCCCTTGCTCCCATGATGCGAACCTTGCAACCTGATAAAGATTTAAGCCTCATTCCTGTATGCCGGTCTTACGACTCTAGTGCACGGGGACTATTTTCGGTCATAATAAGACCTGGCGGGAGATTTAATCAGGCGTGGTGTGACTGAGCAGAAGCTGGGGCACTGTCAGCCGCTGGCAGATTAAAACCCTTTATTCGCCATCTCAAGACGTCATTATGGGTAGTCCTTTTAACTTTCTAAGGACCATTAAGCTTAAACTCCGTTTAGAGAATGACGTAAGATTTAGGCTAAGCAGGTTAAGTGATCCCCGCTCCCGGGTTGAACACTTTATTCATCGTACGAGCGAAAGATTGTCCTTCGGGAAATATTTCTTATACACCGCTCGGGCACTTACAGCCACTGGCGGATTTAACCCCCTTAATCGCCAAACTGGGGTACTGTCCTGATGCTGGCCTTCAGTTCTGGGCTGGGTGGCTATCACTTGCTCCCCTAATGCGAAATGTGTCTGTTGATACAGATTAACGTCATTTTCCTGCGTGCCGGTCTGCCGACACCAGTGCACGGCCTTTTTTCGGTCATTACATTACCGGGCAGGAGATTTTATCAGGGCGTGGTGTTACTGAGCAGGAGCTGGGGCACTATCAGCAGCTTGCATATTTAACTCCCTTAATCGCCAAACTGGTGTTCTGTCCTCATGCTGGCCTTCAGTTCTGGGCTGGGTTGCTATCTCTTGCTCCCATAATGCGAAATGTATCTGCTGATACAGATTAACGTCATATTCCTGTATGCCGGTCTGCCGACACCAGTGCTTGGGCTATTTTCGGTCATAACAAGACCTGGCGAGAGATTTACTCAGGGCGTGGTGTGACTGAGCAGCAGCTGGGGCACTGTCATCCGCTTGCAAATTTAACCCCCTTAATCGCCAAACTTGGGTTTTGTCCTGATGCTGGCCTTCCGTTCTGGGCGGGGTTGCTATCACTTGCTCCCATCATGCGAAAAGTGCCTGCTGATACAGATTAACGTCATATTCCTTCATGCCGGTCTGCCGACACAAATGCACGGGCTTTTTTCGGTCCTTACAATACCGGGCAGGAGATTTAATCAGGGCGTGGTGTGACTGAGCAGCAGCTAGGACACTGTCAGCCGCTGGCAGATTTAACCCCCTTAATCGCCACACTGGGGTTGCCTCCTGAAGTTGGGTTTCAGTTCTGGGCTAGGTTGCTAACTCTGCTCCCATAATTCGTAGTGGGCCTACTCAAGAGATTAACACCTCATATCTTTAGACTGGACTGACGACAACGATTCACAGTTAGGAAACGTAAATCAGCACACCGGTGAGATAGATTTTAGGGTCTAAGCAAGAAATAGGGTAGGCGTGAAGATTCATTAATGGAGCTCATAACGTCAAAGCGTAGAGAAGTCGACAAGAATCGTGGTTTAAAAAGAATGAGCATTAGGTATGGACTAGAGAGTCTGAGCTCTCATCTGCAAGTTAAGCTCACAAAAAATCATAAAAAAGTAAACAAACATTAGCTTAGGATTGAAACAAAGGATAGAATTGTACGTATAACAATGAAATGGACGCATTATGCGTAAAGTTTACATATATGCGTAAAAGTCGGTTTTCAGTGCAAAAAGGTCATAACCATGAATTTACTTGAAAAGATCGCCCTCGTTGGTCAGCGCATGAAAAGCGAGCAGATTTCTCTTAAGGAATCTCTGATGGCTTCATCAAGAGTATCTGTTTCTGATGATAGTGTTGATGGTGTTGATAGACTGATCTACAACCACTGTTTAAATAAAAAAAATCTCTCTGATTTTTTTGGGAAGTCACGAGTAACGTTCAATAAAATACTTTCGGACTTAGAAGAAAAAGAACTTGTTGGTGCACCTATTTATCAAAACAAAAATCATCTTTACACCCGCTGGGATGTTCAAAAAATAATGGATGCCCTGGGTTATCCCAAGTACCGCGATCATTACTTTAGCAGAGCTATTGTTACTCAGAATCATAAAGGCGGTACAGGGAAAAGCACTACATCTGTAGCTTTAGCAGTAGCAGCTGCTTTAGATCTACAACTGAATGCACGTGTATTAATGATCGAATGGGACCCACAAGGTTCGATTGGAAGCAGCATGATTCAAAGTGTCTCAGAAGATGATGTCTTCCTTACAGCAATTGATGCAATCCTTGGAATTTATGAAGAAAATTCTGAGTATAAAAAATATTTAGATTCAGGATTCTCTGAAGAAGAAATCATCACTAATATGCCTTTTTCAACGCATCTGCCAAACTTGGACGTGATAACGGCATTTCCGACAGATGCTCGTTTTAAAGATAAATACTGGCAATGTTCTAGAGAAGAACGAACGTCTTTGTTACTACGTTTCAAGGAAGTTATCTTACCGGTACTGAAGCAGAACTATGATTTGATTATTATAGACACTCCACCTGAAGATTCACCTTTGATCTGGGCTGCTGACGAAGCGGCCGATGGGATTCTTGTCGCAGTGTCACCACGTGAATATGATTACGCCTCTACTACAGACTTCATGCTTACAATAAGTGAAAGGTTTAAACAATCACCAAGTAAGGGCGATAATTTAAAATGGTTCAAAGTTCTTGCTGTCAATGTTGATGACAAAAGTCCATATGAAAGAATAGTTTTGGATAAATTAATCAGAACTGTTCAGGACCTTTTGATGTCCGCTAACATAAAAAATTCTGAAGCATTTAAGGCAGCTGCTTCCAAAGGGCGTACAGTGCTTGATATCAAAAAATCAGAGGAACTTTGTTCCGCAAAGCAACTTGATGTCGCAGAAGAATCTGTATTACAGGTATATCAACAATTTATAAATGAAATAAAAAGTTTTTCAGCTAAGCAAGGAGTTAACGCATGAGCGATGAGCAACATATCGGGAATGATAAATCTCGATATTTAAACGCACCAAAGCGGACAGAAGTCGGTCACCGTTCAGGTCTTGCGGGTTTGAAAACAGCACCTCGCATAAAAAAGTTATTCACTCTTCATAAGGGCCGAAGACTTGAAGCGGAACATGTGATTGTTCCAGCCCAGAGAGTGGAGAAGGAGACCTTAGTCCATCCAGCAAACCCACGAAATCAAGAAGCCCTTACAGATTATTCTGTTAGAGATATTCTTAAGCAGATTGAAGAAAGAGGGGTCGATACCGAAGGGATCGCTGTAAAAAGAGATGGGGTTTATTTATTAATAGAAGGAAGTCGCAGACGTTTCTGCTGTATAAAGGCAGAAAAGGATCTCCCCCTGTGGGTACTACCGGATGAACTAACCGAAGATGATATAAATTCAATTATATCCGCAGCACAAACATCTCGAAAATTTTCATATAGAGAAGTTGGGTTTCAATTTATCAAGAAAATGGAAGAAAAGGGATTTTCTACTAATGAAGAACTCGCAGCATATCTTGGGATTAGTCATGTATCGGTAGCCAAAAGAATCCAGGCGGCCCGTATTGACGAAACATTGATCTCTTTATTCCCGGATTATGAAGGAATACCGAACTCCTATTATAGTCGCTTGTCTCGTTTACAGAAATATGTGCAAAAAAATCTATTTCCTTTAGATGAAGTAATAGATAATGTTAAAGAGGAAACAAAAGATTTAGACATTGGAGATCTCCAAGTTGCCCAAAAAGTTGTAATGGAGAAAATCACACAAGCTGTGGAAAGTGTTTGTGAAAAATCTTATTCCACAAAATGGGAAACAAGTGATCTTATTACTTTTGATAACAAAGATAAGTATGCAAGAATCAGTAAAAACAATACTGGAAGAAAAATTCGCATTGAATTCAATAGGATAAGTGCGGGTTTTATTAAGGAGCTAGAGGAGTTCATAAAAGAAAAATTAAAAGTATCAGAATAAATATTGAACTGCATCTTTATGATGCAGTTCATATGATTTATATTTTTAATTTCTTGTTATATTAATATGGGGTGTGCGCAGGTTCAGACATATAAGGTCTTAGTTCTATATGAACAGAAGCGCCATTCCCATCATTTACTACGTTTAAAGGTGCTTTGCCCGGCAATGACATAGTTGCAACGTCAGGTCCAGAAACAGCAAAATTATTTTCTGCTGAAGGCATTACTGTAAAAATCTTTATAGCAACATTTTCATGTCTAAATAAAGAAATCCCAAAAGTAGAACCAGCTTCGGTATTGCTCACGTCCACAACCACAGGGGTTTTTCCTAGATATTCATTAGTTAGTATGTTTTTTACTAATGCCCCTTCCGGGACAGTATAGATACGGTATGGATATGCTAAAACTGAGTGACAAAAACATAATAAAATAACAATTAATGTTTTTTTCATAGATTATCCTCATTCAAAAATAAAAGATATAACTCTTGAAAATCGTGGTTATTAATTAGGTCCGCTTTTCCGGGAAAATCGTAACTAACAGAAAATAAAAGAGAAAGAGAATCTTTTCCTTTTGCTTTGGGAGAGATTCTGCTAAAAGCACGGTTAATAAACATAAGTTGATCTTCATTGTTGAAGCAAAGTCCAAGCATTCCAACCGTAGGAACTACGAATGTGCTTACGCTGCCTGGGGGCAAAAGTTGCTTACTACGGGCATTGTAAGCACAACGACTACCACCTAGCGTTAGGCCTGAAAGCTCAATAAAACTTCTGGTTCCATTCTTGGCGACAAGCCAAACATCAGTTCCTGAACTTTCGACACGTAAAGTAACTTTTCCGTCAGTAAAGGCCTCACTTTTATTGTATAGAATAGGGTCAAAACCAACTGTCGGGAGTTCTTCGATTTTACTTTCTACTGACTGACAACCAGTCAGTAATGCAAACAATAAAAGTGTGATAACTTTAATCATCCCGCTTCCTTAGATTGTTTTTGGCGCTGGTTATAAAAGATAATGATTCACCGGGGTAGAGAATTGTTTCTTTCGTCCAATAACCATAACCACCGAGGATATCTTTTCTTTTCTCAATATAAACCGGTTCAGAAAATTCTAAATGTTGATATTTCGGAAGAGATAAGATTTTATATTTTACTTGTCCAACTAAGAGGTAATTCTTCTCTTTAGGATTGATGGTTACTGAATTACCAACACTTTGAGGTATGTTAAGTTTTTTTATATTTAGATCAGAATCGTCAGGAACGGACACTTGATCATTAGATGTCTTTCCGGGAAGAGTAAACCCTTTATCCTGATCCGGTCCAAAGATGGCAATTACATCTTTGTTGTTTCTTGTGATCGAAACGATAGCCTGAAGGGGCGTATTAGCAAGGTCATTTATAAACGATATAGTTATACTTGATTTAGGCTCGACCCAAACAATGCTTTTTCCGGATGTGCCTTCGCTTAATGCAATTTTTTCATTTAGTAAGATTTTATTTTTGGCAATGATATTATACTCAAGTTTCGGTATCACCATAAAAAGTGATTCTTTATTTGAAACATTCATGATTTCTAAGAAATTGGTTTTGGTCATGCTGGTCTTTAGAACAGGCCTATATTTACCATTTATAAACCACCTTCCGTTTATAAGCTCCGCTTTAGCAGATATAAGTGAATCACTTTTCTGAGCGGCAGAAGAAAAAGCATCTTTTCTTTGCTCTTTCTCTTGATGTGGTGCAGCTGCTGCGTGAAGATGCAAAAGTAATGTTGAAATTGAGATAATCTTCCATTTTATCTTCATCTTGTTACCTCAATGTTGTTTTCAATCGAATCGAGTTCTAAAGGATAGGTTTTAAGTGAATAAAACTTGTTTGTTGTTTGTATTAGCTGATGACACAATAAAACTGGATTGTTCTTCATGATTATTTCTACTAATGTAAGTGCTGGTGAGTCAGTTGGCGGTATACCCGGAGCAACTATTACCTGGTCTTCTAATTTTGACATATAGAGTGATCCAGTATTTATATGTAAACAATTACCGATCAGTACTGGAAGATTGTTTTGAGTACGACCATGGGCTTTTCGAATGCTGTTTACAGGATTCCTACCTAGGACCATAAGGTTGACGTCATTTATCATCATTGGTATTACGGCATGGTCCATACCGAATAGAAACTGGCTCTGAAAAATATTCACATTGGCATAGTTGAATGCTTGAAGCGCATTATAAGTATCAGTGAATGATGTGCGGATAGGGGCGTAATCAGAAGGGCAAACCCCAATTTTTATATCGCCTTTGAGTAAAATCTGCATCATCGTACCAAGCTGGGTATTAAGAAGTTTTTTTACCTCTTCCTCTAAATAGTAACGATTTACAGCTTTATGCCACTTTCCGCCCATTACACACCATCTCTCATTGAGGTATGTGCTGGGGTAAAATGTTCTCCGGTCTTTGTTTAATGGTAACAATTTTTTTAACATTTCTTCTCCGGCTCCGGCAGCTGAGAAATGCCTCACAAAACGTCCATCGAAAAAGCCACTGTTTATCGCCTTCATCAACTCTATGGGTTCCGGCCCATAGTCAAACAAATTTCCAGTAGAGAAAATTACTATCTCTTCTTCTGGCTTTGTAACTGATTGAATCAAGTTGCACAGCGCAGAGTAATGTCCATGAGGATCTGCCAGAAAGAAAATCCTTCCCGAGAAGTTTGTAAGGTCTATAGTTTGGACGTGCTCAGCTGCCATAAATTCCTCTACGTATGTTTACATCGATGATACGGTATTTCGAGCTATGATTTTTTTACATAAAGGCGTCATTTTGGATTCTAAGCCTAAGGACCTTTGTTACTTACTGGTAAAGGCTCCAGTCCTGGCTCTCAAACAGTTCATACTTAGGATGCAAAGTAACTTTCTGATTATAATTGGCTCCTTTATAAACATGTTTACTTCATGAATACAGGATATTTAACGGTAATGTATTTAAAATGGAAGGATGCTGAAATAACATAGAGTTACGTATTTTTTTAATAGTGTTGATGTTGATAATAGGTCACCATTAATGTATAAAGTTAATATCTAATATGGTCCTATTAATAAAAGAGAGTTTTTATGGCTGAACTATTAAAATCTGAAAGTCCTGTTTCACAATCATTGCAGGATATCACTGAAGCTTTAAAAATCGTTGTCGATGATGGAAGTAAAGCTGCAAAACTGGTTTGTCTTAATGAAAGAAACGAATTAGTTCCCTTGCTCACACAAAATAGTTTTGTTCCAGATTTCCGTGTTCGCCATGAGGGTCTCAATCCTTTTAACTATCTTATTGATGGGCTGGAAAGGTTTTCGCATCACAGCGAATCTAGTAACTCACTGGAATCGACTGATGTATCTCACCAATACGATGAAATTAGCCGGTTAAATGTTCACCATGCACTTCATGCTTCTGGTTTAGTTCCTCAGGATGTTCACCTCTTTGTTACTTTACCTCTTAGCCAGTTCTATACTGCTTTAGGGGAAACGAATATTGAAAATATTCAGAGAAAAAAAGATAACCTGATGAAACCAGTTGAGCGTTATCTTGACGGTAAACGCTATTCTTTCAACGTTTTGTCTGTGACTGTTTTCCCTGAATCTTTACCAGCTGTGACCCGGGCAGATGAAATTGAGGATATTGCTTCATTTGAATCAAGTTTGGTAATTGATCTTGGTGGTACTACTCTTGATGTTGCAAGTATTACTGGGCAATTAGAACAGATTTCGAAAGTAAAAGGGAAGGTGCGAATAAGCAGGTCATTTCTTCCCAAGCTGACTCGCTGATTAAAATTTCGCGGATCTGGGCCGATTTTTTTCCCGCAAACACATCGAATCAGCCTATTTAGGCTATTTTTTCCACCATTTCTGGCGTTATTTCCGGTTTTTACTGAGATCTCTCCCACTGACGTATCATTTGGTCCACCCGAAACAGGTTGGCCAGGGTGAATAACATCGCCAGTTGGTTATCGTTTTTCAGCAGCCCTTTGTATCTGGCTTTCACGAAGCCGAACTGCCGCTTGATGATGCGAAACGGGTGCTCCACCCTGGCACGGATGCTGGCTTTCATGTATTCGATGTTGATGGCCGTTTTGTTCTTGCGCGGATGCTGCTTCAAGGTTTTTACCTTGCCGGGACGCTCGGCGATCAGCCAGTCCACATCCACCTCGGCCAGCTCCTCGCGCTGTGGCGCTCCTTGGTAGCCGGCATCGGCTGAGACAAATTGCTCCTCTCCATGAAGCAGATTACCCAGCTGATTGAGGTCATGCTCGTTGGCCGCGGTGGTGACCAGGCTGTGGGTCAGGCCACTCTTGGCATCGACACCAATGTGGGCCTTCATGCCAAAGTGCCACTGATTGCCTTTCTTGGTCTGATGCATCTCCGGATCGCGTTGCTGCTCTTTGTTCTTGGTAGAGCTGGGTGCCTCAATGATGGTGGCATCCACCAAAGTGCCTTGGGTCATCATGACGCCTGCTTCGGCCAGCCAGCGATTGATGGTCTTGAACAATTGACGGGCCAGTTGATGCTGCTCGAGCAGGTGGCGGAAATTCATGATGGTGGTGCGATCCGGCAGGGCGCTATCCAGGGATAATCGGGCAAACAGGCGCATGGAGGCGATTTCGTACAGGGCATCTTCCATGGCACCGTCGCTCAGGTTGTACCAATGCTGCATGCAGTGAATACGCAGCATGGTCTCCAGCGGATAGGGCCGTCGGCCATTGCCCGCCTTGGGATAAAACGGCTCGATGACAGCGGTCATATTCTGCCATGGCAGAATCTGCTCCATGCGGGAGAGGAAAATCTCTTTTCGGGTCTGACGGCGCTTAGTGCTGAATTCACTATCGGCGAAGGTGAGTTGATGGCTCATGATGTCCCTCTGGGATGCGCTCCGGATGAATATGATGATCTCATATCAGGAACTTGTTCGCACCTTCCCTAAGAATTATCTTAATAAATCTGGTACTTAATTATTATTTTACTTATAAAGTCTCTGTGCTTTAATGGTTATGTAAGGATTTTTTGATACCCTTATACCCGATGGACCTAAGGTCACTGACAACGATGTTCATGTAGAATCTTCGTTTCTGTAATCCCTTTTGTCCTTGTCCCAAATGTTTGATTATTATAATAAAGGCTGATCGAATGCTATCTCGCAACTCACTAATACATGGTTTACGCCGAGACCAGTTAATCGGAGTTCTGACTATTTCAGAGTTTCCGGTAGTTATGGTAGAAAGCCACTTCATTCAGTCTGAGGTTATGGGAATAAAACCCGTAATTTTTAATATTGATGAGCTTCTTGTTTCTATATCCCCAATTTCCTCTCTTAAGTTCGATTGGGAGTGGGCCCCAGTTGATACAATACTCATTGAAGTTATCATTCCACCTGTAGAGTCAGACCTTGTAAGTGCAGAAAATGACTTCCTCCGTGATTCTGGTATCGGCCATATCCAGTGCGAGCCTGGCGGAGCATCAATACGACGTACAGTTACCTTCGTTGGTGGAATAACCGCTGATAACTTACTGTATCAGTTGAGGCTTATGTGCGTAAGTGCGTTAAAACTTTTAGGAGAGGAACTGGGGGATGAAGTCTAAGATTAGATATGTTTTATCTGGTTTTGTTGTGATATGTGCATTTGCTGGAGTTTATAAAATCCTAAACAATGTTCCGGTTAAACCTGACCTTTTGGACTTCACTGGAAACACATTTAAAAAGACATCACTCTTCCTGCCATGTGATAAAAGCTCGCCTTCTTTAAACATTAAAATTGCTGATAACGAGAAAATCGTGATCAACGGCATCGCTTCAAAAGTAACTTTTGTTGAAAAGGCTGACCCCGTCAAAAGCCCTGGTTTTTGTGATGATCTTGATCTAAACAATTCTCGCCTTGTACATACGGCATCTTACAGCATGGTGATTTCTGAAACCAAAACAGGATATACACTCTCAAATTTCAAGCATCTTGCCGATGATGAATCATTAGGTGGTATGTGGTTTTATCAAAAGTGACTTTTTATATGGCAACTTCAGACTTCTCTCTTAAAAACCATAATGTAAAAGCTTTTGGTCAGGATGCAGCACTTGTCATTGAGATGAACAATGAAGATGTTAGCTCATCAAAACCTTCACCTTTTTCAAATGAGATTGATAATTATTATCTTACATTGCACGCCGCTCCGAGGAACGCCAAAAAAGATTATGACTGGGGCTCAAACCGTTCTGTACTTCTAAAATTGTCGACGAATGAAGTTATGCAGATGGCATCTGTATTTCTTAGAATCATGCATACTTTAAAAATTGATAAGAGGAAAACCTCACATCATGGCCACGTCGTATACAAAAATATAAGCGTTACCCCAAACGAGAGGGGCGGTTTGTTGTTATCAGCAGGGATAGTTCCAGTCGATAAAGACGGCTTAAAACCCTTCATGCACATGGTCCCCGTCTCACAAATGGACTGCGTTAAAATTGGCCTCTACATACTTGGATATCTTGCTCAAAAAACGCCTTGGGTAAGCTCCGAGTCTATAATTACCGCGCTTCGCTTATCTGAAGCCAAGAATTCAAAATAGCGTATTAACATACGGAATACATGGAAAAATACAGGTTTTTTTAAATGTTATACGAACGGATATTTCTGTTTTTCATCGTAAAGTGAGTTTAATTTTGCTCAGAAAAACAGGTATTCGTCATGAGAAAATCAGGTTTAGGTTTAGCCCTGTTGTTTTCTTTAATTGCTCCGATTAAAGCGGTCTATGCCGAAGCGATTATGATTTCAGGAAAGCTACAGGCTGATTTGCCAGCCGTATCCTTTGACCCGGGGCCGGGCGACTTTGTTGCATACGTTAATTCTAACACTATCACTGCCTCAGGTGCAGGCACAGCCTGTAATGTAACGGTTGATGATCGAGCGACTTCCTCTGTTGATAACCTCGTTTGTTTTTTTGAGTGGTTACCCAATACCTTGGGATTTACTTCTAACGGTTTCACTCTTTCAGGCGTTCCCAACACCACCGGTGATTTAAAACTACCTTACAAGATTTCTTACTTCTCTGGTTCTGAACGGAAAAAAGTTGAAATAGTAAAAGGTGAATATTCAATCAAAAGTGTGGCACCGGTAAAACCTACTATCACCGGTCTTAAATCATCCCTGAACGGATTAGTCTATGACGGCTTTTCTTTCAAATCGTATTTAAAGGATGAAGCGATCAAAGATATCGCTGTTTCTGTTGAGCCCCGCAATTATATTCAATACATCTCAATAGGTTCAGGCTCCGCCTGTGAAGTTCCTATTGGCGGAACTTCCTGTACCATTGAAGTTGGAAGCATTAAGGCCAGTGATACAGATGAACTTTTGGGTTCACGTGATATCACAATTACAGCAAACTCTAAGAATAATTATTTCGCACCTCCTGAATCCAAAAAGCTTGTTGTTAACTGGGATTATCGGCCTCCTGTAGTAGACCATACACTTTGGAATTTTACCGATGAGGCTAAAACAATCAAAGTAGGTGGCCAGGACATCTATACCGGAGCCAAAACCGTTGCTGTGGCCGTTAAGGTACCCCAGCAAGAAACAGAAGGTGAATGGTGGCTCCCAACAGCTATGTCGCTCACTATGACTCCGGATGGCGTGTTTAAACCGACGACTAAAGTGACTTTAGATGATGGCACTGAGATTGATTTCAAACAGTCCTGGGCAACCCCTTTACGTAGAACTTTACAGCCGGTAAGTGGACCTCAAAAAGTCGGTGATGAGTACCTCTATATCTTCGACTTAACGGATCTTATAAACGGGTCCTACGCAGCGACTTTTACAGTAGAAAATACGAGCAAAAACTCTTCTACGTACACTGAGCCTGAAAGCAAACTGATGCTGTCTGATAACCCAACGCTTATGGTTCTCAAAGATGGGCAGGTATTAACTAAACGAGCACCCGTATACTTCCTGAACGAGATTATCGTTGCAGCTTTCCAGGGGCAGGCTGGGGTTGCTGACATAAAATCAGTAACAATAGACAACAAAGTAGTTTCGTTAACACCTACAAATTATAGAGGTATTTACTACCTGCCGGTTGGAGACGATTTAGCAGTTAATTCGGATCACGAGATTACTGTGGTGGCTGAAAACCTTTATGGAAAAAACGTTAATTTCAGTACCGTTTTCACTTATCAACCTACTGGATTCACTCTCAAGAATCTGGAAAAAAACGTAACTCTTTACTCGCGTGTACGTCAGTATACGGACCTGCTTAGTCAAACAGCTGGTGATAAATGCACTCTGTTTACCACAGAGGAAAATGCGAATGCTTACCTCGCCTGGTATGGGGAAAAATCAGATGTTACAGCATGCTACCCTCAGTGGAACAATGTCCCTGATGGGTTGGAGTTCTATTTTAAAGGACGTACCCCGGGTCTAACTGGATTCTTTAATAAAACAGGTGAGAATCTGCTCGACTATCAAGTCTATATGATTAACGGGAAGGGCTCTAAAGCGGTATCCGCAAGGAATCGCCGTACTCTGACCACACAATTACCATACAACCCGATCATCTCTTACAAAAAGAATAAAGTCATAGCTGGCATCAATCCGAACACTGCTCTGGCTTATACGACCGGGGGGGAGGCCGCTCGAATATTAGCGAAGGTGGTACCAGCTGACGTTACGATGATCGTCTCTCAAAACGGCTCTGAGGCTGTCAAAACGTCATTTAAAAATCGTTCCTCAAACAACGATGCAACGACCTTTGTACAAAGGGTTAAGGTTGCTGCTGCACCATTGTGGACAAAGAACGTCTTTGACATAGCTGTAGAATACTCAAAGGATCCAGAATTAAGAACTACAGACACACTCAACGTATATACGGTGCCTGATTTCAATATTCGAGCATCGATGGAAGTGGATGACAGAAAAACAGCCACATCTCTTGAAGTGCCCTTAAAGGTAACAGTGGGGCGTTATAACAACTCCACACGTAAAAGTGCATTTGACCGTAAAACAATGGGAGAATGGGACGTCACGATATACTCGCAAAAAAGTGTATACGGCAAAGATCCAGAAACAGGCCGTTATAAAACTACATACGAAAGAACTGCGCTGACTGAAGCATTGCCGGTCAATGATGCGGGCATTGTCGAAACCAAGATTAAAATTGAAAATATGGATCTGGGTAATATGCGTCTGGTTGGTGTGGCTAAGGTCAGATCGCCATTCTCTGATTTTGAAATGAAACGTGAGACCAGTGCTGTAGGCATTCGAATCTATAAAGGTGAGGAACTGGAGGGTAACCTGTCGAAAAGCCTTATTATCGGAAGGATCCCACTTAGTACTCTGGTAAGCTTCAAATCTGCCAGTACTGCTAACTCTGACGCACTTGCCCCCACCGAATGGCAGCAGTCCTCTGATAATGGTCAAACCTGGAATATGCTTTCCGACATGACCGGAAAGAGAAGTGTAAGTATCAAAAAGACAGAAGTAGGAAAGTGGCTTTATAGGGCAAAAATGACCAATAAATTCACATCTAAGGTTTCCTACACAGATGCCTTAACGGTAGTTACCTACAAGCAGCCTAAGCTCAGTATAGATGTGACAGACATTCTTCAGGGCTCAGATGTACCTGTAACCCTGCTTGATAACGATGAGCCTATACCAGCAGGCACCGCTGAGGTTCTCTGGTCAGAGGATAAAGTCAACTGGGTGCAGGGAGATACAACTTACACTGTGGCTTCAGCTGATACCCTACCGTCTACGATTTATGCCCGGATGCGTTACCTTGATTCCGATGAACTGGCAGAGGAGTCTTCATGGAAGGAAACGTCTGCTCGGTTGGCAGCCGCAAAACCCAAGCGCCTTTCTGTCTCGGTAACGGGGGTTTCTAAGGTAGAGGTTGGTCAAAAAGTTACTTTGGAAGGTAAGTTCACGAACCCTAACAGTAAGTACCAGAATGGTAATAACGTAGTTGAAGAATGGAAAACACCGGATGGCCAGACATTTAAAGGCTCTACACTGTCTGTTACCCTTACTGAGCAAATGTTGGATAAACAGGGATATGCTGCTTTTGAATACAGTGCATGGTTAGCGGACAATAAGGAGAATACGGTTTCTACCCGTAGAGTTTCTGTCAAATCGTGGGTTTATAAATTCCCCGAAATGAAAATAAGCTCCAAACTTAAATACGACATGGCACCGACCACCCTACGCGTTGCGTTGAGCGGTATTAAGGATGGAGACTATCCTGGTGTTACTTATTCCCGAGAATGGATTTACGACAAAGAGAATCTGGTAATCACTAAAGATGAAGGTGACACCAAAGAATTTACAATTGAAAATCCTGGCAAATATACATTGATGGTTGTTTTCAAAGATAACCGCAACAATGAACAGCGTATCGAAAATACCTTTGTTGTCGATGAACAAACGCCAATGAACGTTGAGATGACACCCAAGTTCTCTAACAAATATATGAGAGCTCCACTCGATGTAACCTTAAGGTCAAACATCAAGCTATCTCATTCGGCGGACTCGATAGATACGGTCACATACAAGGTGAACGGTGAGGTAATACCCAGCGGCAAAAATTATTGGGCTCAACTGATTTCGGGTTTAAAAGAAAAGAAATACGAGATCACAATTGATGTTGTTAGTAAACTTGGACAGAGAGGTTCAGCATCTGTTGAGTTTGATGTCGTTAAAAACGCAGTGCCTAATTGTACATTGAGCTACACGGAAACCAACCTAAGCTGGAGCTTTACCAATAAATGTGATGATACTGATGGAAAAATGGTTAGATATGAATGGTTCATCAACGGCGAATTAAGGAACGTTTTCGGTAGTACGGCTACACTTTCTAAAAACCTTAACCGTGGTAAGCAGGACATAAAAGTAATTGCTTATGATGATAGTGGAGACTTTGCAACGCAGCACGTGACAGTTTTCGGACCGGCTGAAGAGGCAAGTAAGTCTGAATACACTGTATCAATACCAAGCAGTGAGTAATAAATTTTTAAATATAAAGCCGGGACATTTTGTCCCGGCTTTTTTATGCCCAACAATTGGACCTTTGAAAAATTAATACCGGAAAGTAACTTTGCTACAAAGGTATCTTTCATGGCCGCTAACAAGGCTGCGTCTACATGCTGAGAAATTAACATCCTTATAGGTGAATATTAGGTTAGTTTGCAGACTTCCGAGCGTTGAAAAACATGGATAATAGTTACTTGGATAGAGGTGTATCTACTTAGTAAAAATATTCTTCAGTGCCAGTGAGAAAAATATGAGCGACTACATACCTAAAAAGAGAGGGCTGCTTATACTGGATTGGTATGTCCCCATTAATATTTTATTGCTGATTCTCGTTATGTGTGTCTTTTTCACCCGTTATACATTTGGATACGGTTTATTGAATGGGTGCCTGCCTGCTGATTTTTATATGATTGATCATTCGGATAAAACTATTAAAACTGGTGAACTCATAGCTTTCAACATGCCGAAATCGGTTCGTTTTATCCCAGAAAATGAACGAGTCATAAAAATTGTTGCCGGTGTGGGCGGTGACAAACTCAAAGTAACAATGGATGGGGTTTATAACGGGGACAAATTTTTTGAAGCTAATGCACGTCGTATTTCAAAGAAATACAGTATTCCGTCCATTTTGATTGAAAAAGAATTGATAATTCCTGAAGGCGAAGTTTTCCTAATTGGGCAAACCGATCACTCATGGGATTCCCGTTTTTGGGGAACAGTAAAGCTGAATTCAGTAATTGGGAAAACATATGCGATCTTTTAATGTAAATAAAAAATATTTACCAATACTTCCTGGACTTGCGTTATGTGCAGTTTTAAGTAATACAAATGCAAGCACTGAGTATCAACATGATGCTGACCTAATCGCTCAGCAAGCAAAAGGGCTTGGCGCTCAGGCTAAAGGTGCACAGCAGCCAGATGGGGCTCTTAGCCTTGATGCTACGCTAAATTCACCAGATGTGCAGAAGTACATTGCGCAAGCTGAAGCACTCAAAAAAAACCAGGACCTGAGCAGGCAAACAAACCGTGGTTACGTGCCCGGTATGAATGCGGATAGTGTTCAAGCAGTTATAGACCATACCCAGGCTATAAGGGCCCAAAGTAATAACTCTGATGCTGTCAACGATATAATTAGAAGACGTGATGAAATTCAGGAAAACGCCAGCCTTAATGAAGCGGCTCTGAAAGCTGTGGAAAATAAGCCGGAAGTCATGCGAGGACAATCTAAAAATATCGAAAAATTGTTTGGTTCCTCGGGCATCACAGCTGCTGACTTCGAAAGAAAAATGGATAGCACACGTGAAGAAGCACTATCAACTGAAAATGGTATAACGATCTTTGCTTCATTTAGCTTACCGGATTATGTACTGGAAGACCTTTTACGTACGGCCTCAGAGCATAAAGCTCGTGTAGTTTTCAATGGTCTAAAGAAAGGAACTACTCGGCTACCAGAGACACAGGCAGCAATAAACCAAATGATTGTCAAAGGAAAATTTGAATCTCCTTTGATTACAATTGATCCTGATAGCTTCAGTCAGTATCAAGTAACTCAAGTACCGACAATTATTTCTCGGGAGCAAGCTCGTTTTGCAAAAATGGTAGGGTCCTTCAACGTTGAGTTTTTTCAGCGAGAACTTGCTAAAAAACCCGATCAGGACATTTTTCCTGTTGCTGGTACGATTTATCCCGTTGAAGAAAAGAGCATCATTAAAGAACTGGAAGAACGCGCACAAAAATATGACTGGGAAGGTGCAAAAAAAAGGGCCGTTGCGGACACCTGGAAAAATCAATGGATGGTCGATCTCCCTCCTGCCCAGGAACACAAAGAATTTTTAATTGACCCTACAGTGAGGGTCACTCAGGACGTAAAAGATAAGCAGGGCCGTGTAATAGCTTCCGCCGGTGAGTTGATTAATCCACTTTCGAGATTTCCTCAAAACCTGACGATGATAATTTTCGATCCACTCAATCCGGGCCAGCTGGTATGGGCTGAGCAGCAGTATCGACAACGTCTGGGTAGTGGAAAAGTAATGCCAATGTTTACCCGTATCCAAAAAGATAATGGATGGGATCACCTAAATGATTTACGTGAAAAATTTAACGGTAAGGTGTTTAAAGTAAACGAACAGATTATCTCACGCTTTCAGATTAAAAATACACCTGCGCTTATAACTACTGACCAAGATAAATTCCGGATCACCCTGTTTAGCGAGGCAGAAGTCCGTGGAATCGGAGCCCCAAATCTTTCAGAGGAAAAATAATATGAAACTCGGATTTATTATAGGCGCTCTCTTTGCAACATGGCTGACGCTAAATTATCCGGACCAGATGAGAAGTTATTTTACCAAAGCCGTCGACTATATCGAAAGTGTTGCAACATTTATTACATCCAAGTGAGCATGATGGTGAAAAAATTCAAAAAGTTACTTTTAGAGTTCATTGTAGCAGTTATGCTTTCGCTTTCTATACCTGGTATGGCTATGGCAGCAGATGCTGGAGTCCCTGGGGCTATGTGTCAGTCAGCTGGAGTGTGGCAGGGCTTGATTAAGAATATCTGTTGGAGCTGCATTTTTCCCATGAGGATAATGGGCATAGGGGCTGCTCCAGAAGGCGCTGCACCTTCACGTCCGGGTTGCTACTGCACAGATCAGAACGGCGTACCGGAAATAGGTTGGCAATTGAGCTTCTTTCAGCCGGTGAAGATTGTAGAAGTTGTAAAGAGCCCCTGGTGCAGCCCCTTTCTTGAAGGCACGATGCTTCAAAAATCGCAGTTTGATATTGGTAAAAGCAACACTAATCAGCCAATGACAGCAACTGAAGCCGGATTTTACGATGTTCATCTTTGGGAGTTCCCAATCATGACAATGCTCAAATTACTGATTATTGGCGAGTGCACTGCTGAACCCTATATAGATGCCAGCCTGACCTATATAAGCGAAGTGGACCCTATGTGGGAAAGTGATCTGCTTACACTCGTCCTGAATCCCGAGGCAGTAGTTTTTGCAAACCCAATTGCCTCAATGGTGTGCGCTGCTGACTGTGTAGCAGTAACAGCAGGAAAGGATAATCTCGCTGCATACTTTTGTGCCGGATGCGATGGCAACCTTTACCCATTAACCGGCCACATTTACGCAAATGATGACGCTGTAAGGACGAGTTCACTGATTACCCAGCGTCTTCTGACAAAACTACATCGCCAAGGCATGCTGATGCGAACGATGGGAGCAGACGCAATGTGTGAGAAAACGTGGGAATACTTTACACCACGTTCCCAGTATCGGCTTTCAATGCTTTTCCCTACTCCTGAGGCGAAGGGACCGGATTGCTGTCATCGTCTTGGTGATTCGGTACACGACTGGTCAACCCTTAAAGGTGGGCGCAAAAAAATAGGCAACGATAATTATGTCTATATGTTGTGGCGTTACAATGACTGTTGTGTTCGCTACGTTCCGGGCGTTTGATTTCTAAGGAGAAAATAAGTGAAACTTAGAAAAACAATCACCTCAGCGATTATTGCATCAATGGTTGCCAATACTATGAGTTGGGCTTTTTATGTCACACTCATAAACATGGTAATGACACCACGTGTTTACGCTGCTGACGCTATATTTGACCAGCTCGAAAATAATTTTAACCTTGCAAATCCTAACGCAAATCGCAATGCAACCACCAGTGCTCAGGACATTGTGGAGAAATACAAGAACGCGGATTCAGGCGAGAATGTCAGTGGGAAGATCACCGAGAAATACGTGGGTAAAGCCGAATCCGCTAATCTTAATCTCGGGAAGTATGGGGCAGGGAACTCTAATGAAAGTGTCATGAAAAATGCCGCATCCGATGGAAAGTCTATTGGTAGCGCCGTACAACTGCCGAGTATGTCTGGAGGGACAATCAATTCAAACTACACCAAGGAAGGGGCAAAGCTGCTCTCTCGTGATGCTAATGGCAACATTGGTATAAGCAGTAATCCCAATACTACTCCTGGAACCAAAACAAATACGGGAGAGATTTTCAGCTCAGAGCAAAAGCACAGCGATATAAAGTTCAACGCCGCAGATCGTTATGGGGATGAGGATGGCTTTGTTAACGATATAAAGAATCGGAAAAGCCAGTTATTTGATGCTCAAAGTTATGATGGCGTTGCCTACCGCACCCTCGTAAATGCTAACAAGGACAACCCGGCATCGTCTGTAAAGCCTAACGATCCCATGTTTACTGCGGGGAGAAATGAGATAACCAATGCTGTTGCTGGTACTGGAAACTGGCTTCAGAACTGTAATGTTGAGACCTCCAAAAAAACAGTAACCACACACTATCCTGATTACAAAGAGTTCTACTGTAACTCGCCTAAGCAAGATAACTTCAGCAGCTGCACGATAACTCGTGACTTCTCTGTTCCTGTATACATTTCAGGCGGAAACGGAGACATGTCGATGTGCGGCGATAATTGTGTGCGTATATGGTTTGGTCGCCGTGATGACAACTACTGGAGTGACGGGGTATTTAATAACGAACTGACATTAAAATTCCATCCGGATGCAAAATTGGCCTCAGCAAAGATTGTTAACGCGGAGTGGGATGACCACATGCGGGTAACACTTGATGGCACGCAGATTTTTGCTCACATAGATGGTGCATATCGAGAAAGTGACTATCCGGCTCCAAAGGGATCTTGGGAGTTAAAAAAATCGTGGAAACTCGACAAAGTATACGATGTAACTGAAAAGGTCAGAAAATCAGTTTATGAAGAACCTGATCGTGAAGTGACAATGGCATCCAGAGTCTGGGTTGGTGGGGGAGGTGAAGGGTACTTTGAGGTTGAGCTGACGTTTGAAAATATGAAGCTCGAAGATAAGCACGTCCAGGAACCAGCTGGTTGTTACGATGCTGTACAAACACCAAATACATTCTGCCGTTTCGATCGGTTTAAAGATATGGATGTTGGCACGAAGCGGCTTCCGGAAAGCGTGCTTTCTATGGCAAAGCCGCTGTATGAAGGCGATAAAGGCTTTCTTACCTGGAAGACTAACCTTGAAGGCTATTTTTGTGATCCATTGGCTAAAGACAAGATTTGCTCTTATGACGCTAGTGGGAAAATTATGAAAGACGCTAATGGAAAGGACCTCTGTTACAACTACGAAGAAATTAAGAGTATGCCTGATGCATGTAGTTCTTATAAAAATGATGCAGCATGTGTACTCGATAAACAAACATGTGCAGAGGGTTGGTTCGATGAGGGCACTAACAGCTGCTACATGTATGAACAGAAATACACCTGTGACAGAGGTAAGGATGTAGTTCGTGAGGTTGAATCTTCTACAAATGCCTGTGTTGGCATGATCCCATGTTCTGGAGGAACATGCGAAACTGGGCCAAAGGAAGAGAACAACGATTTTGGAAAAGTTGCGGCTTATTCAAACATGGTTCAGTACATGCAGGGCGAAGCCAAATGCGAAGACCCTAACGATGCCAATTCCTGTTCTGTCTTTGAAGGAAAACCTGAATGGTGTGGTCGTTCAGTAGGCTTTGTAAATGGCCTGGCAAAGACGGACTGCTGCGAAGCACCGCAGGGAACCGCAGGAGCACTTGAAGGTATCATGCTTGCCGGATCTATGATCAGAAACACTAACTGGACCAGAGTTAATGCTCAGCTAATAAAATGGACCGGCGGTGATACAGGTACATGGGCTTCTATGTCCAATGCGGTCGGTGAGTGGACTGCATCAGCTGGTAAAACAGTAGGGCAAATGTGGAACAATGTCACGAGCTCCTTAACGAGCGTATATGAAAACGTCGCTGGTAATCTAAGCAGGGCAGTTGGGTCTTCCGCAACTTCTGGAGGGGCAGGAGGTGCTGGCCAGTTGGCACAGGAAACAATGTCCAGCTTCGGTATAGGTCAGCTTAAGCAGATGGCAATGAAGAAAGCCTACGAATTGCTACCAGATACAGTTCGAGACTTTGTCTTTAAGAACGTTGCTACTACCGGAGGAGAGGTTGTCTTCTCGGCTGCGGTTCAAAACTTTATGCTTGCATTAAACGTGATCGGTTGGATTTATACAGCCTATCAGGTCACTAAAATGCTTTTAGAAATGTTGGTAGCATGCGACCAGAAAGAGATGGAAGCTTCTATTCATAAGAATCAAAAATCCTGTTTTACATTAGATACGGAACGATGCGTCAAATATCTGAATGTTGGTTTCACAAAGAAATGCGTTAAAAAAGCAACAGACATGTGCTGTTATAATTCCATGTTGTCACGCGTTATTATGCAACAAGCTTATCCGCAATTAGGAATAGACCCTGTCGCCTCTAATTGCGTGGGGCTATCAATAAAGCAAATACAGCAACTGGATTTCGATAAAATTGATCTGACGGAGTGGATTAATGATGCAGTTCAGGTAGGAGAAGTTCCTGATCAATATTCAAAATTCTCCGAAGAATCAATTGTGGAAAACTTACCATTCCAGAATGAGAACTATCAACTTCCATCAGAACGTACCAAGGAAGCAATGGGCGGTGAAGAAAATATGATAAAGGCCAGACAAGAAAATGCTCAGGCTATAAAAGAGGAAAATGTAGATTGTAGCTATTTACCTCGACCGGCCATATGTGAGGTAGGTTCAACTACGCTGGATCCGGTTACGGGCAAGCAGTTGCCGAAATATTGAAGAAGGGGCCGTTAGGCCCCTTTTTTAATTACTTGGCTTTCAATGTTTTTTCTGGGAAGCCTTTTTTACCGTATTCACCGGTAAAGAGGTAATAATCTTTTCCGTTGATGGAGGCTGCAACACCCCCTGGAGTTGTTGTATTTGGGCTATCAGAACGGAAAATGATACCCGAAAAATCAGCGCTTGTTTCGTTTCCTTTAAATGGGATGAACACATAACGAATTACAGCGTAATCACCAGCGGGAAGGTTTAGCTGAGGAATTTCGGTTCCTGTTGCGGGGCGAATCGCCTGAAAGCTGTACATTGAATCTGTAGGGAAAACATCAGCATCAGGCTTAGAGGGCAGATCACAGGTACTCCATTTATTGACGACTGCCATATCAATTTTACATGTGGCCAGAGCTGCTTTCTGTTTTTCAGGGTTGTATCCAAATGAGGCCTGAGTTGCTTTTGTATGCTCAAAAACATACTTAGCTCCTTCACGTACCAAACTTTCATCATTGTAAGGCAATTTTTTTGGATTGGGGACGAACACTAGGTATTGATTGACCTGGATGTATTCGGCGTCAGAAGAACTGTACAAAGAGCCGAGGCTCATGATCCCAAAACCTTTTAGACCGCCTGTTACGTAGCCCATCGAACTATTGATGAGATACTTAGAAAGAAAGTTGTCGGCATCCCCTCCAGGAGTAACCTCTTGCTCCTTAAAATTAACGTCGAAACCAGCAAACGAATAGGCATTCTTGGCGACAGAATCATTTGCTTTAGCATGCCAGTACTGGCCGTGACTGTACGCATTCAGAGCGGTGCCTGGCGTAGTGCCGGTGTCACCGGCACAACCCGATAGGGAAAAACCAATGACGACAGAAGAGACCAGAGATACTAAACGTAAAAGTTTCATTTAAAGCCCTTTTTGTAATGTCTTTTGGAGATGGAACCATTATTCCATAGTCACGCGTTTCACAAACAACCTGATTGCATAAAAAAGGAAAAAAAGTGATTTCCAGTAGAACCAGCAGTACACAAGAAAAGCGCTTTTATAAAAATGTATAATTATTAAAACGAAGTAATGAGGTTGAAATGGGTAAGCCAACAGAAGAGCAAAGACCTGTTATCGAGAATGCTAGCGCAAACAATATGGTGATAGCAGCGCCTGGATCAGGCAAATCATTCACCATGATAGAAGCGGTTATATCGATTCTCAAAAAGTATCCATATGCAAGAATCGGGATGGTGACCTTTACTCGCGCTGCAACAAACGCACTTGCAGCAAAGTTACAAAAGCGATTGAGCAAGAAGGATCTTGACCGGGTGCTGGTGGATACTTTTCACGGACTCGTTAAGAAGCAACTGGACATGATTCGCTGGCCGGGAAAGATGTTGATAGGGCCAGCACAGAGATCTGTCATTCACCGGGCTTTGAAAGAATCCGGTGTAACGATGAAGTTTGCTGAAGCTGAATTCGTTATTGATGCTATCGGCAGAGAAATGGATACGGATGTGATTTCAGTTCGGCATAACAGACAACAGATCCATTTATTTAATACCTATCAGGCGTTATGCCAGAAAGACCATGTGGCGGACCTCAATGCTCTTTCAAAATTTGTTGTCGGTCAAATGCATTCGGGAAAAATGCGCACGTTAGATTTGACACATTTGATAGTAGACGAAGTTCAGGATACTGACTCTATACAATTCTCATGGATAGCATTGCATACAAGAGCTGGAGTCTATACGAGTATAGTTGGAGACGATGATCAGGCCATCTACTCCTTCAGATCCTCAGGAGGAGTCAAAATATTTCAACAGTTTGAAAAACACTTCAGACCTAACATATTTTACTTAAACACATGCTTTAGGTGTGAACCTGAAATTTTAGAGGTGGCCGGAGCACTGATAGGAAAGAATGTTTACCGTTATGCCAAAGAGTTACGCTCGGCAAAAAAGGGAGGAGGAAAGGTCACTTTTCGTTCATATGTAGATATGGAGGAACAGATACAGGGTATTTTAAGCCTTATAAATCAGGATCCACATGGATGGGCAATTCTAAGCCGCAATAATGCTCACTTGGATGAGCTAGAAAGTTTGATCGAACAGCCAGTAATTCGTTACGGAGGTAAATCATTCTGGGATGAAAAAGAAACAAGCGATGTGTTAAGCCTTATGGCCTTTTTCCGACAATCAAATGATCCTCGCTTAATGAAGAGAGTATTGGCATTGTTTGGAGAACAGGAATCAGTTTTGGATGAAGTGGCATTGAGTATGAGAGGAAGAAAAGTTACTTTTGGCGACCTTGCCATCCCGGAGGACAGTTCTCTCGAAACAAAAACATTACATTCAAACTTCGTGCGCTTTACCCAGGAAAGTACTGATAAAGTTGAGATAGCAAAACGTTTCGCCAACCTTACGAAATGGATGGAATCGTCGTCAATCAAGATGAGGAGTAATAAAGGTACAGCAACCTTAACAAAAATTGCTTTAGACACTTGTAAACAGTGGGCAGAAAAGACTGGTTGGATGAATATGATCAATCGTGCTGCTGCAATGTCATTAGGCCCTAGGAAGAAGGACGAGGAATACAGCCCAGAGAAAGTAGTCCTATCAACCTTGCATGGTTCAAAGGGTCTTGAGTGGAATAAAGTAATAATAATGAGTTGTAATGCGGATCAGATACCAAGTAAAAGATCAGTTGGGGAGGAGGCAATAGAAGAAGAAAGACGTTTGCTTTATGTTGGATTTACGCGTGCAGAAAAGCAACTTTTTGTAATGTGGTATGGTGACCCTTCTTTCTTTTTAAGAGAATGCAGTGAAGAAAAGATAAAAGAAGCAGCTAATATTCGAATTTCTCCAGTTTATACAGAATAATTCGATATGGGCATTTACTTATGCTTAAAGCTATAGTATAAAAACAATGAGCTTAAATATCAGCTCCCAAATTTGAGTAACTTTGCTTAAAGTTACTTTCGCGTTAAGCGTTGATTTAGCCGTGAAAAGCGGCCAGCTTAAACAAGCTGTAAGACACCACCGGCAAAATGTCACCTTTGTCGCTGGTGCACTTCCCATGCCTGAAAAAGGCAATCTGAATTTACCAAACCGTAACTAATTTAGCTCCTCCTGGAGCTATTTTTGTTGCGTACTTCTAATGCCAGATAGTATAAATCAGGCGGTTCATAGCTTACGGGAGATGAATGACAGGCTTTGCCTTCGTGTTGAAACAAAAAATTGTTTCTTCCTTCTTACTATATATAGGTGACCCCAAATGTCTAAAAATAAAGCTCGCAGTAAAGCCCTTCATCAAACCTTTAGTGAAATTATTCCAGAGATGGATAAGGCGCTAAACAAACAGCTCTTAGAAGTTCTGATGAAATATACAGAACGTGATAATGAACTGATTGTTATTTTGAATGAGGACGGCCCAAATATCATTGAACTTAAGTCTCTTAAGCCTGTGTCTTTGTTGGCCGAAAAGCTTTCTGCTTATTCAAGCTATTATCATGTGGATGTTGTGGAGCTCGTGGTCAAGAAAATTGATTTCGAAGGAGCTTATAAGCTTCTTAAAGCTTCCCCAGATGTACCACTTTTTAAAAGCTTAACTGAACTGGATAAATATCTTGTTGAGGAGTTTGAAAAATACGGATTAAATTCATTTCTTGACGTGGATAATCTGGATTACTCACTTGAAAAAGCCAGTGAACTCAAAAATGAGCAGTTAATAAATTGGGTTTCGGACATCATTTGCAAACGTGAAAAATTAACTTTACGTAAGCGTTTTGATGTCGCAGTAAAGGCCCACTACGAAAATGTAGAAAAAATGTATGATACCATTCGTCCGTTAATGAAAAAACTGGGTTTCCCAGAAGATCTCATGACGCACACCTTTAGTGAGTTAAGCGTTTTTGAAACTAAAGGATGGGACCATGCAATAAAATCGAAAATTGAGACTCTCGCTAAGCGTGAAACTCAATATTTAGATGATGCGGCTAAAGCAGAGAATCGACGTCTTGTAACAGAGAAGTTGGAGAACTCTTTAGCGATTGCACCAACTAAACCAACAAGAAATTGGTTACATATTGCCGGAATTGCCTGTTTGGTAGTCTGCACGTTCATGTATGTAACTAATAAATTTATTTAATCCTGTTAAGGGGGAACCCTAACGGGGCTTCTCTTTGAACAAATCGAGGAGCGGAAAATGTCATATCTTGAATATATCAATGAAGTAAAAGTGTCCGGGATAGTTATCAGTGCTGTGGAGAAAAAAATGACTGACCAGAGTATAGGTTTGTTAATAAAGCTCAAAAATAGGATGAAGACAGAAGTTGATGGTGAAATCACTGAGAGAGAATTTTCAGTTCAAATCAAGGTGTCGCCTGAAATGTATTCAACCTGTTTCACTGGTATAAATCAGGGTGATGAGTTGATGGTCTCCGGTTATATTGTTGTCGATACTATTATGATTGAAGGGAGAGAACATCCTCTTGACTACATGAGAGTGGTAGCAACAAGTAAGTTGGCTCACATACCTAAACCTCTAAAAGGTTTTGGACAAAGTAGCTTTAATCAGATCTGACATTAAACCCACCCTAAAGGGGAGAAATCCCTTCATGGGATTTCTCCTTTTGGAGTCCCCATGAAACAAAAATTTAGGGCTACTGCAATAAGTAGTAATCAACTTAGTTTTTTTTCTATACTCGATATAGATGAAGATGAAATAACGCAAATAGTTGATTCACCCAAAGAGCATTTAAATGATGCTTACACGTCCGGATTAAACTTTAAATCAGAAGAAAGTAACATTTCTGAGATAAATTATGATTCTGAAAGGCGTGAAAATCACCTTTATGAAAAATCCAAATTACTTAAAAATCAGATTTTGCATACAATTAATTTTGCAACAGAAACAGATTATCTATATACGGTTGAAGAATATAACCCAGATTTGGGTGGTCTGGTAATAGAATGGACCCCTGAGGATGTGTATGTTGTTTTTCTATCCGCTATGGAAGAGTCTTTGGAAATCATTAAAGAACTAGTGTTGAGGAGAAAGTTATTCTTCAAAGATGACAATGGTAATATCACAGTGAATCCACTTTTAGAAGCTGAAACACGGTGGTATATGTCAAAATCATTTGAATACACTTGTTTATCTCATGGACTTGATGCATGTGAATTTAGAGCGGAATTAAAATCATGGCTCTATTATCATTCGCATCGTTCGATTAGTGAAAACACGAAATTAGCTGAATGCAGGAATGATGATGAAATCATTTTGCATGATTGCAATGACGATATGGGCTGGGACATCTTCTTTGATCAGGATTATTTAATGTCAGAAAAAAAACTGGCTGTTAAATGGACTGACAGGGAAATTATGGATGTTTACATAAAAGCTTTTAAATCCTCATTAGAGTTGTTTGACGAGCTTGTTTCATGTGATCTGTTAACTAAACGAAACGCTTTTGGCAAGTTAGAAATCAATCCAATATTCGAAAATCATTTTGAATGGATCATGTCTGAAGCTTTTGAAATAGTGGGAAATCATCTTGGTTATAATGTGCCTCAAATCAGGAAACTGATGGCAACTATTTGCCAAATGAATCTCAAATAAAATGCCACTGGCAAACATCTGCCAGAGGGCGGTGTTTGCATTTTACCGGAGTTAAAAATGTCTAATGCCGCTATGAAGTTAAATGAAACATCTTCTGATGCTTATGAAAAATTAGAAGCTCTTCTTTCCCCGGATGTTATAAAGTTAAAACATTATGTGGATAAAGGTGAGTATCTTTTAGTTCTAGCAAAGGACCTTTTTGGTATTCCAGAAATGGATCCAAAGATGGCTGTGCCTGTTTTCAAAACTAAAACCTCGTATCGAGCTCCGCTGAACAAAGACTACATACCAAATCCCCGAATACTTGAACAAGTGGTTAAACTGCTTATCAGTCCGGATATAGATTTAAGTGTGTGTCTTAAAGGTGAGTCCGGTTCTGGCAAGACTGAAATGGTAATGTACATTAGCCACATGATGAATTGGCCGCTGACAATTAAGCAGATCAACAGCAATATTCGAGTTGATGAGCTTGAAGGTGAGCGCAGTCTTAATGGTGGTAATACAGGTTTTGTACACAGCGATTTGGTAACGGGATTTCGTAATGGTCACCTCATTCTTCTGGATGAAGTGGACAAAATCGATCCTGATACGGCAGCAAAACTTCACATGCCCATTGAACGTAAGCCCTGGTCACTCAGTGCTAATGGTGGTGAGGTTATAACTGCTAATGGCTACACGCGATTTATTGGTACTGCAAACACAAACATGAGTGGAGGCGCTCGCCGGTTCGTTTCTTCTCAACGTCAAGATGCAGCTTTTATAAAGCGGTTCTTGATAGTTGAAATGGAGAAGCCCGACAAAGTTGCTTTAACCAATGTGCTTACTAAACGATATAGCTCTTTGCCTTTTCAGGTCATTGAGAAGTTCGTAAGAGTAGCGATTGCAGTAAATGACTCTGGTACAGAAGACAGTGTGATGGATATTCGTCAATTAGTAGCTTGGGTTGGCACGTCGATGACGTTAAAAACCTTTAGTCTTCTTGACACTTTCAAAATAGCTTTTGCTTCTGCTTTACCTTTACATGTGGTCGATCTTGTTCTTCAAGCTATAGATCTTTCTCTTGGCGAAGACAAGGATAAATCGCTGGAGTATTTCACAGCAAAAAAGTCGAGTTAGATGGGATTTGTTATGAAACCTCTGATATTTGTATCTCAGAGTTATCCCATCTTGAATTTAGTGCGTTTTTAAGTACGGATGGTGCTGCTACCATTGCTATAGCAAAAAACGGAACTAATTTTACTGGACTTATGCAACTGAATAACGACTATTCTTTATTGTTTTATCATGATGGTAAAATAAATATGGAAGGTCTGATTAAACAAATGGAATTAAAAGGTTATATGTATCAGGGAGCAATGGGCAATGATGATGTTGTTGCTGAGTTTCCCGGTATTCTTTTAATTTCACCAGAGTAGCTTTAATATCAACCCTATCGGGAAATCTTTCCCGTTGGGGAGGGTTTCCCCTTTTTTTTGGAGAAACCCATGACTTTAAATACTTCAATGCTTAACAAAGTATCTGCAAAACAAATCTCTGAGAATTTTGCAAAATCATATCCAGATTTACTGGAAGGTGCAGTTATAACAAAAATTGAAATAAGTGGCTGTCAAGGATCGCGTCGAACCGATAAAATCGATTTGTCTTATGATGGAGATGATATTACGGATCAAAAAAGCGTATCTAAAAGCGAAGTACGCTGGATTGACATAAAAGCCCTTAGCTTCAAAAGTACGATTACCAGCAGAATATCAACTCTTTGCTCACGCTTGTGCATCCGCTATAGCAATATGTGGATTTTACCAGTATCCAGTATGGAAGAGTTTCTGGAAGGGGCCCAAGAGATTGAACGAGAGTTTCAGGCAGGTATTCAAAACGTTGTAGACAATTATGAGATGCATATTGAGGCTGAAAAAAATAGAAGCCCAAGAATGTCTTCTTTGATTGATCAGTTGAAATTAACTAAAGATGATTTCATAAAATCCTTTAGATTTAATATTGCTCACTTTATTCCTTTTACGCCTATTAGCGTTGAAGGTGATGAAACCCAGGACTACTATCAGGAACAATTGATAACAGATCTGGCAGAAGAAGCAATGAAGGTTTATGAAAAAATTAGCAAAAATAACAATTTGCGCTCAAGTACTATTGACCGACTGAAGCAAATGCAAAATAAGATCATTAGCTTCATGTTTATACATAAAGAGGCGGCAGTACTTGCAGAAGCTATAAAACACATAATGAATAATTTACCTAAAGGTGCCATTTCTGAACCTCGCGACGTTGCGGTGTTACAGCAGTGGTTTTATTTCATGAGTGATGCTTCAATGTTAAAGCGTATTATTTCAGGAGAGCAAAAGGTTACTGACTGGTTGGAATCTATTACCAGATCATTTAATCAAAGCTCACAAACAGAACCGAACGCGCTACAGAACACAGGTATTGAAGCTATTTTAGATTCAACAAATGTGTTCCAGGTTGAACCTGTCGTAGAGAACGATATAAATAACAGCACGTTTTCAAACACTGATCCTGTAGCTGAACCTGAGAAATCAGTTTCGCAACAGGAAGACAATGTTGAAAATGGTTTTGATATCGAGCTCAAAGGCTGGTAACTGTTTGCTTTATTAAAAACCCCAGATGGGTACTTCACCATCTGGGTGAGTACCCCTTTTTTATAAAGAGGTATTCTATGAAATTAGATCTTAAATCATCACCGCGCCATATTAAGCGTTTACAGAATATAGCAAAAGTCATTAGCGGCTTAGGCGATGTAAGAGTTGTAATAGACGACAATACCAAAGGACCGTATTTTGATCCTGTAAATAAAGTTTGTGTTTTACCAAACGGCGATTATAGCGATGATGACTTTGTCAGTCTGATTGAAGGTTTTACCTGTCATGAAGCTGGTCATGGTCGCTATACCGACAGCGAGGTTTACAGTGACGCCTTTAATAGTGTTCTCAAGTCATCTGAAGGGTTTACACGCTTCGATGACGGAATGAATGCAGAGTTTGAGAGCCTCGCTGAGAAACGTAAAGCTTATAGCAGGGCAAAACGTCTTACCGGGCTTATAAATCTGTTCGATGATGTACAGATGGAAGAGAAGGTTGGTAACGATTATCCGGATGCAAAGCGGCGGCTTGCAGCCACTTACGCACTGATGGTTAAAGCCGGAAGGATGACTCCTGATATATCTTCTCGTCCGGAAAATCCTGTCCTATTTATTGAGTGGTATCTGCTTAACTCATTGCGAGTAAAAGTCCTTCAGCAGGCAGGTCACAAAGAAACACTCGATCCGTTTTTTGACTATGCCCAAAAGATACTTTCTCCAGTAATTTCTGATGTTGAGGAAATTTTTCATGATGCTCTTGGTTGTGAAAATACTCAGGGCTGTGAATCCCTTGCTCGTAAGACCCTGGCTCTTTTAGAGAGACTGCGGGATGAGGCAAGGGAACAACAGCAGCAGACAGAGCAGGAGGAGCAGGAGGCATATGATGAATCCGAGACCGAGACCGAGACCGATACCGAATCAGAAGATAAATCGCTTGAGTCGACTGATAGTCGTGAGGATGATTCTGAGGACGATAGTGAAGGTCAGGCAGATACTTCCGATAACTCTGATCTTGCTCAAGAGGGATGTTCTGAGCCTTCAGAACTTGCTGAAGATAACGAGGGAAATAATGAACCCACCGGTGGCAATCCCACAGGTGATAACATTATTGAAGACGATACTGATGCGATTAACCCTTCCGAGAGTGAATCAGATGAAGCCAGTTCGACTAACGTTGAAGATGAAAGTAACTTTTCATCGGCTCAATGGGAGATACTGGCAGATTTGTTGGATGCCTTTCTTGGCAGTGATGAGGATAGCGAAGATTATCACGATGCTTTGGCTAAAGAGATTGAAGGTATTGCATCAAAAGTATCCGATGACGTGAAAGCCGAATTCGGTGCTTCTGAATGGGATATCCCTGATCTCCTTATCGATTTGAATGTTTACAATGAGGCTTTGTCTCTGAGTCATTCAATCGGTAGCGACTTGTCTGTTTTACAGCAGGTTAAAATGCGTGGCCGAAACAAAACTCATGAGCGTGGAATTACCTTCGATGGAAATCGATTAATTCTGTCACCAATGGGAGTTCGTGATGTCTTCAGAGCTCAAAGCGAATCTAAAAATAGAGGGCATGTTGGCCTCGTATTAGTTCGTGATATTTCAGCGTCAATGGCTAATGATGAAAGATATATTCATGCCATTAAGTCAGATCTTGCTTTATCGATGGCCGCTGAAAGTTTGTCAAAAATGCATGTCTCCAATATAGTCTTTCCCTTCAAGGAAAGTGAATTTGAGATTATCAAAACGTTTGATCAAAGCGTTGAGGAATCTCTATCGAAATTCACTCTTGGATGTAAGGGTTATTATACCCCTACGGGATCGGCTTTAATGGCAGCTGTTGATCTGTTACTTGACAGCCAATTCGATAGGAAAATAATTTTTCTTATAACTGATGGTTATCCGAATAAATCGGAATTTACTATCGGCGAAGTTATGGAAAAGGCTAAATGTAATGGAATAGAAATCGTTGGTGTTGGTATTAAGACTGATGAAATAATTGGTTTTGAAACGGACACTTTCGTAACAGTTGATGATACTTCTTTATTGTCTATTGAAGTCAGTAAGCTAGTTCATCAAATACTTTCTTAATAAACTCTACCCAATCGGGGCAAAAGGCCCCGGTGGGTCTTTTTGCTCCATGAAGGAATAAGGAGCAAAATATGACTCAGATAAAAACTTACCGTGTAGAACATGAAAAAGTCGGTGCGATGCATAAAGTCCGTATTTTCGGACGTGTTGGTGAAGTTATAAGCAATGATAGCCCTCAGGAAAGAATCTTCCGCGAAGTCACTATAGCGGAGGGTAATAGCCAGCAGGCTGCGTTACTTGTAGATAACTACATACAGCGTCTTGAGAATAATGGCTTCACGACTGAAGCATAAATGTTGAGGGCCCCCGGGCCCTCTTTCTTAAATTCTGCGTTGTGGGTTTCTCCCTGTCTTCTGCACCGCAGAAGGCATTGAGAAACTCACAATGCCAGATAAGAGAGATCATCATGACTTATGCATCCCCGGCTCTTCGTCGTAATCCACAGGAAGTATCTGAACACTTTATTAAACTCGTTCATGCTCGAATTGCTGAAGTGTCTGGCTGGAAGTATATATTCGAAAGAATACCTGCTTTCAAAGACGCTTGTGCAAAAGCCCCGAGCCAGGTTCCTTGCCCGTTTACTGGCGCAGGGAAATCGAAGTTTCGTTTCCGACAAAAAGACCTTTATACCGGATGTGCGATCCATAATGACTTTCCGGTAAATGAGTTTTGCGACGGAATTGATGTTCTGGCGAAATATTATGAATTAAGTAAAACGCAGACTTGCAAAAAGATTCTCTCAGATTTTTTCGGGATGGATCTGCATGCTCCGTTAACTGACGCCGACATTGAAAATGAACGACGCTATAAATCAGCAGTTCGTGCCACAGAAACTCTTGACCGAGAGGAAGTGGCAAAGCGAATGCGAAAACTTGATGTGATGTATCACTATACCGGTGAAATCAAGCCTAATACTCCTGTTGCTTTGTACCTCCGTAATCGTGGGATCTCCCGCTTACTGAGTCACTTACCAAAGGATTTAGGCTTTAATAACCGGATCTACTATTGGGATAAAGATAAGCAGAAATCGATTATCTATCCGGGAATGATTGCGATCTATCGTGACACCCGAGGTCGGCCTCTGACTATTCATAGAACATACGTAGACAAAAATGGTGATAAGGCACCTGTAGAAAATCCAAAGCTGATGATGAAGCCTCCTGCCGATATGACAGGTGGCTCAATTCAGTTGTTTGACCCTCACTATGATTCAGGTAGTTCGACCTGGACACTGGGAGTGGCTGAAGGGATCGAGAACGCGCTTTCTGTTGTAGAAGCGACTTCAACACCATGCTGGGCAGCCAGCTCCGCATGGTGCCTTGAAAACGTTACTGTTCCTGATTTTTTACTGCCTCCGCCGGATGTAAAATCTATAAACTTTTATATCTGGGCGGATAAGGATATTGCTAACTCACAAGGCACTCGTGCCGGTATTGAAGCTGCTCAGCGACTTCAAAGCCGCATGGTTGAGTTTTTGGCTAAACGATATCCCGCATCAAAGCTGACAATTGAAGTCTTCGAACCAGCACAAGATATTCCTGATGGGAAAAAGGGTATCGACTGGAACGATGTTCTCCAGTTAACAGGGCAGGATGGATTCCCGATTCACTGGGCTCCTGAATGTCTTAATCAGCTGTAACAACGATAACTCCCCCGCTTTTTGCGGGGGGGGTTATCTTATCAATATTATATTTTAAAATTGTATTGATAAGATAACCGCTTTCCTTCGTGATAATTACCTGCCTTTAAGGTCTTTTCACGGCTGAGATGCTTGCTCAGTTAAATAAATGTGCGGTACTACTGGCTATGGTCGGTTGTATGACATGGTTATTCCATAAACTATTAAAACCCATAACGGGAGTATTACCGTTATGGTGATGCTCGTCGTTTTACATCGGAGAGCATTTTAATGAATTTTCAAATTAACGAAGTTTTTAATAAATTTGCTGCTGTTATAAAATCGCGCATCGTCAATGAACCATCGTCATGCTATTTGCTGCATGATAATGAGATAGATATAACGATTTTGAAACATAGCATATTAGAAAATGACAGAAACCTGTTGTACGTAGTTCGTCCTTCAGGAACGTGTTTGTTGCGTTGTGACAAATATTTCTATCCGAAATATTATCTTCGTTGCCGTGGAGATTATAAGTCATTCATATATGTCCATCTTGATCTACATAGTGGTGAAGCTAAAGAAATCACATGGGAGCAAGCAGACGATATGCTGTCTAGTCCAGGAAAACCCCCATTAAAAGGGAATCTTGGACGATTTGAGTATATAAAAGTTGTGGTTGAGGACCTTCGTATTCGAGGTTACGCTGATTATCTTCCTGCGTATAATCTTGATGACCTTCGCCGTTTTGCCTTACAGGACGACCGCCCATCCCTTGTCAGATACATTGACAATGTCATGGCAACGGTCTGATTGATTGCTAATTGATTTACATATTTTCCCTGATGGCCAACCTGCATCAGGGAGGCCTCAATAACGAATGGAGGCTGTATGAAGTTAGCTACGGACCTGGTAAAAGCTATTTTGATTAGAAATGGCGTTGAACCAGTAAATATAAGCGAATCATCTAAGTTATCTTTGAAACAACCACTGACAGAACTTAAATTCAGTTTATATTTGCGAACTGAGCATTTATCTCACTTCCTACCCGGTTATGTTTATTCTATAAAAGAATGTCCACTGTCATATGACATCGGGATCGAAATTCAGAAAATCTTCGAAAGTTTACATTTGTTAAACGAAGAATTTGAATCCCTCGGTTTTGTTTCTGTATGGATAGAAATGCATCAAAGCATTTTTGAACAAAGTCGGTTTAAGAAAAGTAACTTTACTTTTCGGGAGGAAGAGGTCGAGCTTGCTAAAGGGCTTGTTTGTTCTCACAATTCACAAATAAGTAATGCGGCTTATTTCTGGCTTCAGCACTTTGAGGAGTTTATGATTTATGTTCGTAATAAGCTTATCGACCTCTTTCGAGAGGCCTATGACCTGATCCTTGGAATGCAGCAAGTATTTTTCATTCGGGAAAAGGAAGAGCTGTTGAAAACTATAAGTTATGGCGATGAGCTGTATGAGGTGAAATTCATGGCGGCTGAGCTTTACTCTATCGAACAGAACTTAAAGTGTTCTGAATCGATAAGTACAAAATCTCAAGCTTCGGCATATATTAACCGCATCCGTGAGTTTGTGCGTTCGGGGTGGAGGCAGGGCTATATAGTCTGCCATCATAAGCGAAGTAATCAAATTTCATCATTGTCATTACCGATGTACTTGAAAGATACGTCAGGCCGAAGTGCTCGAAAGCGAGTAAAACGTCTTATATCTTCTACAGTTTGTGGTAGAAATAAAGATTTAGGTCTTACAGATTTTTAATTAAATTATACCCATGTGGGGATCACACCCCATATGGGAGTGATCCCTTTTTTTATTGAGAGAGGATCACATGAAAATTATCGAAAAAATCATTAATGCCTTTTTGGTTGTTCAACATAAAAAAATACAGGTTAAAAACATTACATTTTTAGACAATGGGCAGGGCATGTTCTCTGGTATGTCTTTTGATGCTGATGTTTCACTGGAGTTTATGTATGAATCAGCAAAAGCATATAGTTCTTGTTTCTGTGATATTCCCTTTCCAGGTTTTGAAGATGCAAATCTGGAGGAAATTACGAAATTTCAATTAGATGCTCTGAAGCAAAGAAAGAATCATTCTTTCTTTGTTAACCATTTGAGGTTTCCTATAGTTTTAAGGGAAGGGTGCAAAATCGAAAGAGGAGAAGTCTATCCATTTCGAATTGCACTTATAATAAAGAAAGATTGCAGTATCTTTTTTCTCAGGATATTTACGGTAAGTTGTATAATTCCTTAGAGAAAGAATTAAGCTCGTTTTTCTCATTTATCAATGTTGAGGTGCACGAGTTGTTAAAAGATGCTGTATGCTTTGCATTAAAAATCCTGAATAAGATATCTTTGGATACACCTGAAAGACTTATTAAAGCTTTTAATTATCGTGACTGGTATTGTAGTTACGATGTTGAGCTTTTTAGGAAAGGCTTACCTGGTCATATTCTGGAAGAGCTCATTGCTCCAGATATCTTACTTTCAGACCTTAACGGTTGTAGAAAAATACTTAGAAATGCAAAACGATTTCTAAATGGACATACACAAACCAATTGTGTTTATATTAAATATGAATGATGGTTGGGGCCTGTTGATACCTCACACTCAGCTAAGTTGATGTCTGACAAAGAAATTAATAACCGAAGTGACTTGAAGAATTTTTCAAAGGTCTTTTTCAAAGAGTGTTTAAGTTCTGGTAAGTCGGAATATGAAAACCATCTTAGTGAAAAAGAACATGCGCTTCGCTATAATTATTAATTAAAATTATTTTCTCCCATAGGGATTTCTCCCTATGGGAGAAATCCCTCTATTAAGAGGGTATTGAAATGAATGCTATACAAAAGTTAGTTGAATCTATTCTTGTTAAAATGGGTTTTGTTGGCGCTGTAGTGGAAAATATATATTTGGATTCAAAACCATTTCGGCATATTCGATTTGTGGCTGATATTCCAGTAATATCTTTTCTACCTCATTTGGTGAAATATCTTAAGGGTGCAGACCATCTTTACAGTGGTAACGATGATTTGCATCCTCTTTTCATTTATTTTTCCGAAGCGGCTACATTAAAAGCAGGTCCTGTAAATCTCGCGAACTTTCGTTTTGAAGTTTCTATAGCTTCAACTCATTTACGACTGGTCTCAGAGCAGCCTGATTTGCTTTTCAAAGGATTTAACCGGGATAATCTAGAATACGTTTATTACCGCTCAGATTTGGCCTCTAAGGATCTTATACTAGGCCTTGTTGAACACGGTTCTCCTTTCATAAAACATCTACATGGACTTATACAAAAGCGAATTTTAAACGAGTTCTCTCTGTTTTTTTCTGTTCTTGAAAAGATTTTAGAAAGCGCGAAGCCACAAATTCTTGCTTGCTTCCATAGTGTTGATTATGAAATGAACGTAAAAATAATAGCCGAAGCTATACCTGAAACTGTATCTAATCAGATAGTCACATCTGATTATATAGTTAATTCTATATCAGATGCGGACAAGTTTATAAATCATGTTCGTCGCTATTTAGCAGGCAGGGTAATGAAGAGGCGGATATACGCTGAATTAGATGTTTGTGAAGAAACATCAAGTATTTCACTAGTGAACTTAGGATGCTTTACGTCTCCTCTGCTCGTTACGGAATATCAAATGTTTAAGCCACACTCTTCAGGGTTATATCGAAAAGCTATAAACAACTCCTTAAAACAGTTCAAACCAGAAATGCATGTACCTTCTGAAGAACTCTTTTATAATTAATCTAACCCATCCGGGAACCTGCTTCCCGGTGGGAAGCACTTCCTTTTTAGTCATGAGGTAGTGTAAATGTTTAAAGAATCTGACCACGTGGAATTTGTTAGTGCCTTTCTTTATCAAAATTTAGGCCTTAATGTTTCCGCTGACGATATAACCGTTCAATTATCTGATACTTCGTTCGACAAAGTAACCTTTGATTACGATGTAGATATCGATAATTTAAATTGTATGTTGGATCTCTACATATCTGAGCTAATAAAGCACAACGCATCTTACTCCGATTCTATTCTTTTGAAACAAAAAATAATTTATTTTCTTGGAGTATTTAAGAATTTCGGATTTTTTACGTTTGATATTCGCGGATATAGTAATACTTTAAGCCCAGTTAAAGTTATTGATATTGTTTCAATGATTATTAATGACTGTGAAGAGTTATCTAAAGCTAATTCTTCTACTGATGCTATAAGAAATCTTTATCTCGATAAAATGAAGGTGGATGGGAAAGTGTTAGTTGCGAAATTTGCACTTAAACAGTTTTTTCATTCCGACTTTGGTGACTTTATCTCATTTGTCGAGAAAAGAATTACAGATTGTCTTAATGAAACTTTAAGGATTATCAAAGCTGTTGAACATGGCTTTGTACGTGTAGGGCAGCATAAGATTAATCGCCGTATTAATGATGACTTAAAGTTATGCATTGATTTCAATACTGATGATTATCCGGCAAATATGCCAGATATATATATTAAGTTTAACGATACATTTGATGGGAACGGGGCGTTATATTGTGACAATGATGCCCTCATATCCCTCTATACCGATGTTGCTTCAATTATCAATGTGCCGGTGATGATGGAAGTAAGATTGATCAATAAAAGAGGGCGTGTTGTCTGTGATTCTTCGCATTCAACTTACGTATCTCTCGAAAGTAATGACCGATACAGAGTAACTGATCGCACATTACTAATAACTGAAGCTTTTGACGATTTTCGTAACGCGTCTCAATGATCCTTTTGCTTCAGTCCAAAAAAGTAACTTTGGTTGGCTGAAGACACTTGTCTATGACAATGTAAAATCTGTCGCTGGCATCTTCTTTTAGCTTAACCAAATTTTTATCTAACCCAGTGGGGAAGTCGCTTCCCTTCTGGGGCACTTCCTCTCAAATTCGAGGTAGTGTATATGACACATTCATCTGATGATAAAAACTATGTCCGAGCAGTTCTGAGTTATCTTGGCATAGATTTTGATGAGGCGGATATAGTATTAAGTGTTTGCCATTGTCAAAGTGACGAGCTTTCTTTTACCTGTAATATCAAAGCTATTGAACTCAAGAATGCTGTTGATTTATATGTCGATAGTATCTCTGAGAATGAAATAGAAGCTTTAAACAGAGAATCTTTAAAATCGCGACTCTGTTACTTTCTTGAGGTGTTTGACGCAGTCTCTGGTCAGTACCTTGAAATTTCAGGAAAACACTTTGCAACTAGTCGTTTTGAATATGATGATGTTTGTAGTGAAGTTCTTAGCATGTCTAATGATGTTTCTCAGTCGAAAGGTTATGACCGGGATGAATATAACAGACTGATGCAGGTTGATGGTCAGGTTATGATTGCCCGTTTTGCTTTGCAACAGTTCTGGGATACTCATTTTATTGGACTAATAACATTTGTATCTGAGTCTATAACATCGAGCCTCTATAAAGCTTATGAAACTTTTAGTGATATTAGTTTGGCTTGCTATAAACTGAGTGAATATTCTTATTCACGCTCTATCAACAGTGAATTGACCCTTAATATTTCACTTAAAGAAAATGACTTCTGTGAGGACCTATCTGATTGCTATATGGAAGATGAGGCTTTACCTTCTGGTAGGGTAATTTCTCGACGCAACAATGACTCCATAATAAGTATTTATGAGAGCTATGCTGCGGCTTCTTATATTCCGATGATTGCATCTTTGGAAGTCGTTGATGAATACGGCGAAGTGGTTACTGACCTCTGCCATACCGTTTATGTTTCAGAGTTAACCGGTGGGCGGATTAAAATCCACGACCGTAATGACTTAGTATCTGAAGTTTTCGATAACCTAAGAAATTTAAATCTTGCAGTTGGAGATTCAGTTTCACAAGCTGCTTGATTCTTTCCCTGATTTTGATTTTTTCTCACATACTCTTATGGCACGGTTTCCGTGCCTTTTTTTTGCCTCGCTTACAAGCGTCTACTCCTCTTCTACCTATCCCACCTTACATCACCACTTAAAATCTATCTTTCTAATTCCATTATCCTTTTCGTAGCCTCTAATGCTCTGGTATGAACATACTCTTTAAACTCAAAAAAGTGCTATTAACGAAAAAAAATCCCTAAAGAGATTTGTATACTGTTCTCAACCAAGGAGAGCTCATGAATGAACTAAAATCCAAAAACGAGAACAGTACCAAAAGCAACTTTCCCCCGGTTGATAATCAGTTTTGCTTTTACCATGTTGATTTCAGCATAGAACGACTACTTTCTACGGCCGAGGATCTCCAGCTTGAGTACATCTTCCAGAAACCTGGAAGTGAAGTAAGAAAGGATTTGGTTGAGCGATTCGAACGTGGAGAGCGCTTTGTTACAGCTTCACACTGTGACAATTTCTGTGAAATCCTTGGTTGTCAAGGCCATCAGGAAAATGCATAAACCCATAAACCTACATTTCCACTTTTAAGGATGTTCACTAAAGAATGATTGGAGAAAGTATTTTTGACTGGGTAATTTACGGAATATCCATTTTGATATTTGCCTCAGCACTAATTGAAGGAAAGACAACTCGCTACCCAGCACTTTTTTTCTATGGGAGTTTAATTTTAATGTTAATCCTGATAGTTGCTGGAGGCCTTAACTGGTGGTTCTACAGGTCAAAATATGGCGCAGTAATCGTTATCTTCACAGTGGTTTCTTTACTGATGACTCGATTCCGCCTGGTCATATATAAATTAAGATTAAGAAAGTTAGTTTCAGAGATCAGATTTCGTATAAAAACGGGTTTTCGTATAATTCTTGTTTTGTCGGATAATGAGGATGAGCGTAATGTTCTGCTGTCTATGCTTAGCAACGTATTGCCAGAGCAAACGCTTATTCACACGCGTGATGCTCTCGGACCTCATTCAGGGCCTATCCTAAAAGCTCTTGAGCTACATCATCAACAGGGAACAGGTTACATACTCGTCTGTGAACAACAAATCTCAGCGCGTACGTGGTTGAGTATCGTAGAAAATGGGAAACCTGATACATCTATAGCTGTTAATTTTCATTCGATCCCAGAAATGGAGTGATTTTTCAATGAGTAGAACCGTTTCACAAAGTGTCACAGAAGATTGTCTTTTTGATACCCGCACACAAGTCAGATTACAACTAAGTCGAAGCGTTCATAAAACGCTGGCATCTGCTAAAGAAATTTTACAGGGAAGGGGGGTTGATTCGGTCTCTATTGAAGATCTTGTGCGAGCCTGTCTTGAAGAGAACCAGCCAATTGATCTCGCCTCACTTTACCTTGAAAATCTCTTAAAACAGAAAGGTACCAGCATTTGCGATTTTTAGTGTTTTCAAACCTATTAGATAAAATGCCGGTTGTGTTTATATAACATCAATAATTTCATGCAACAGGTAAAACATGAGTACTCAAAAGCAACTTTCCAGAACAACCGGCACTGAACGTATGTTTAAGGAAGAGCTGGCGTTATCCTTAATTTGTTGGGTTTTCACCAGTCCATTTACCAACTGGACCGATAAAGTCTTCAGTGGTATTGAAGTTCCGTCTGAAGGACCGTCAACATTACTGGGTGAGGCTGAAAAATTCTTTCGTTTTGTCGTTAATGAAGAAGGCTACGACGCAGGAAGGGCTGCTCTTGGTCTTGACCTATGTTGTTTTTCACTTCCGTCGTGTTTGTTCCCGGACGCTGCCCTGTCTGAGGAAGAGGTTATGAGTAAGTTAACCGGAGAAGTTATCCATGGGATTCTTCTTTCCTTACCTGAATTTATTGATATGCCAGAAGTGCTCGCTTACCAGGTCAGGGATGAAATTCTTGCTTTTAACACTCGCTGTGGAGACGGGATCTTTCATGGTTGGAACACGGCTTCAGAATTGTGGAAGTTTGAAATCTTTCCCCGCACCACCATCATGATGCAGCATACTTCGGCAATACATTAAAATTAGGCGGGGCAGAATGCATAAAAAACTTTTTCTTCTCGAATGGAAACCCTGTCAGAGCCGCGTATGGGCCGGTTGGATGGCCCTGTGGTTGACTATCAGTTTTCTGATGTTATCTGCCTTGCTTATGACAGATCATCTCCTGAACAAAGTCATCCTGCCGCCAACATGGTTGTTGATCTGGTTTTCGCCAATGCTGGGGTTTTTGATAAAAGTTCGCGTCGTCGAAACTCAACATTTCCTGGAGCATGACCTCTGTGTTGCAGGTTTCTCTTTTTACCGCTGGAAGAGGTTAGTTTCTCCCGGGCTTTGGTCAGTTGACTGTATAAATGGTCGTTTTCGCCTCAATCGGATCACCCAGGTGGGTAAGACTATCCACTATCCATGGCGTCTCCATTATCATCCTTTGTTCATGAGCCCTATCGAACATAAATCGCATGCTGTGAAAGCTGTTTCAAAATGACTTCTTTAGAGGTTTACATGACATTTATGTTCTGCAAGGTCAGCCAGGGCAGCAAAATTGATTTGAAATAACATGAGCCTGGAGAAACGTATGAGTTATGACGATTTGCCCTATTTTCGTGACCAGATTCTGGAACGTATCGACTCGCTTAAGTGTTTTCTTTCGAACACCCCCCCGCTGATGGCAAACCTGATGACTGTCTCCACCGTATCTCGAACAGAAGAGCGACTGAAGCAGGTTAAACCCATCAGGGTTAGTGTTAAAGACGATGCTTCGGTTGAGGAAATTATTCAGGCACTTACTGACATCTGTGTGGATGACATAGAGTCATTAAGTCATGATTCCACCAAAGTGACCACTAAATACCCGGGTCTTATCATTGTCCCAGAAAGAGCAGATCTTCTCGAAAGCTTGATCACATCTATAAATGAAGCAAAAAATGATTTTGCTGCGGCAATGAGGCGTATCGATAATAAAAAGAATGTCCGTTTTGATAAAGTGCACAAGAAGCTCCCGGGCCTTGTCGCTATGCACTCAACAAGAAATGTCCTTTTCATCAAGTCCCAGCTTAAAAAAGTTACTTTTTCATGGCGGCTAAACCGAAACCAGGAAGTTAAAACAGCAGAGCAACTTGTGAGTTTGTTGGAGCGCAGGAGAGCCTCAGAAGTAAAAAATGTAGCAACTACCAATTTGAATGTCGTGTCTAATATCGATAAGGCTTTACACCGTCTTGAATTTCACCCACTGAAGCAGGGCGAATCTTATCGCCTTTGTCGAACTAACTCTTTCCCTGTTCCGATTGCTCACATTTTTGCATTTAGGCCTGAAGGGCAGGAACGAAACGGGAATAAATATGCTGAGACTGATTATTCAGTAGTAAAAGCATCCTTGCCCATTTTCGCAGCAGGCAACATACCTCAATTAAAAACGCTCTCTGACTGGGCTCCTGAAAACAGCCAGGGCCCGTCCAACCAACGGAAGCTGAGCCTGAAATATACAGAACTCGTGCCGGGGGCTGAGCTGGGCATTTTCATTGTCAGCCCCGAAAATTAAGGAACAACAATGCAATGGATTTCCACAGCCAGCCAGAAAATCGATGAGCGTCTCTATCGTGTCTGTGTCTGGGTAAAAAAATATCACGCTGATGCGATTAACCGCGTTGTGCTTACCGTTGATCTAAGTAAAGCCCGACATGACCCTGACGAGGACCAGGTAAGAGCAGAGCTGCTGTGCGGCCATTATTTTTTGCTTCGTAAGGAAAACGCTTCGAACTCTGCGCCTGACGATCAAAAGTTTGCTTTCCTGCCTGACGGGCGCAATCTGTGTTGGCAGACCGCAACCCCGGTGCTTCAGCATCTCCTGCTCAATAAAAACGTTCCTGAGTCGCTGAGGTTGCTTACGGACTACATACATATGCGTCTGGCCAGGCTGACAATGGTACCAATGTCCGGAACCATCATGAACGAGGCTCTGCTGGACAGCATCAGCTGGGTTAAGGTGGATTTGACCTACTTCTGGCAGTACGAACAGCTCAGCTCTCATCTGGGACCCATCCAGATAACCCACAAGGCACTAGTACGCTTCGGGCATCTGGCAAAGAATGATGAAAACTCCAGTGCCATAAGAATCCTGCGTCAGCGTCTGTCTTCAGAATTCTTACAAGAATTTCAGATGGCTGAGGATGAGCTAAAGCGCAAACAGTCGTTGATGGGCACCATGGACGTGAAAATGCTGTTTCATGCTCATTACCCCAGCCAGAAGATGCTGGTGGCTCGATATAAAAATGGTTGGGTAATGGTGGATTGTTTTCTGTTTCATCATACCAAACCTAAGAAAAAAGCAAAAAACAAAACTACTGTGGCTAAGCCTCAACTTAAAGAGACTAAAAGAGAAGGGAGTGAAAATGGAACTGGGCATTATGGTGTGCATCGTGTTGTTACTCTCCGTGGCGGCGGCGTGGATCAGTAATAAGACAGTTGATTTGCTCGAAAGATTCTATTTCAAGCGTCCGCTGAGCATGGAGTACGCGGCATGGCTACGTGTAATGTGTGCAGGCTTGTTATTGGTTTTTATTCAGGTTGCTCCACAATTTACACTTCTGTATACCCTTAAACTTGTCACGCTTATTAATCTTGGAATCCAGACAATGAAATTAAATGGCGTGTACAAATATAAAAGAACGGGAATTTTGCCTCCGGGAGGGGCACTCTCTAATCTCACCAGACTTAACCCGTTCAAGAAAAAATAAAGTTATGCGCCCGTGAGGGCGCTATTCATCAAAGGCATTTCGCATAAGCTTGATCATTGCTTTTTTACCAGCTTCAATATTACGAATGTAGCGCATAACCATTTCTTCATTCGACCAGTTCCCCATTTCCATAATCTGTGGTAGCGAGTAACCTTCAATATTTAGCTGTATCGCTCCGCCTACACGAACGCTGTGCCCTGTCCAGTAACGAGTTTTAGTCTCATTTGGATAAAGCTCATTCCACATCTCTTTAAATGCTCGTAAAAGGGAATTTTTGCTGAGCATACCGGCATCGTCCACAGTGTCTTCTTCATCTTCATCGTTCAGAAGACTTTGCTTAGCACGATAGGGTAGGTTATGCCTTTTAAGAAGTTCAGATAGCTCATTCCCCTTACTCCGAAGCTTCCAGCCGGGTGGCATATAGCCTGTATCATGGAAATTTACGGCCTGGAAAAGGAATTCATCCGGATGACTGTGCTGATCCATTTTCACGAGGTTCATCAATCTCAAGAGGCAGTTAGTTAACTGACGTGTCAGCCGGTAGGTAAGAAGTGTACTAATGTTCGTTTTTGTACGGTATACCGTCAGGTTAAATTCACCGGTCATACTATCCAGAGACAGATCTTTCAGACGTATACGTCGAATTTCGGATGAACGGAGCAGTGTTTCAAAGCCTGTCCAGATCAGGCACAGGTCACGAAGTTTACGAACTGAGTTTGTAGTACTGCGTAACTTTATCAGAGCCTTGAGATCGCCAATAAGAAAGGGAGTTGCCTGTTTAGTCGTCTTTCGCTTCCGGGCTTCCGATTGTTTTAAGGCTTCCAGCATGTACCATGCTTCAGACGTAATAATCCCGGGCAGGTTAAGCCCTTTTTTATGGATACTATTTAAGGCCTGAAGACAGCTGTTTATGCTGCTTCGTGACAATTTGCCTTCAAGATGCCCCATAAACGCAAGCAGAGCGTCCTCAGACACGGGGAGCGAACTTACTGGCCAGTCTGTATGCAACCGGGCATTCGCCAGATACCATTCGTTCCATACTCGTAGCCAGTGCAGATAGGTTTTAGCAGTGTTGTATCTCAGATGGGAAAAGTAACGGATCAAGCGTGAAAGCTGTTTATCATGGTTGCCGAACGTTTCCAGCTGCTGATGCAATTCGCTTTCCGAAAACTGTCTGATCACTGATTGATTCTTCATCCTGCTCACCGGGATACACTGGTTTTAATTACAGGTCATTTTAGCACTCATGTACCTGGTTATGAACAGGGTGGAAACAACGAAAAAGGTTGTGAAATCGTTAGGCTTAAGTGAAAAATGATATTAAGATTATCCCTGGCCAGTTGAGGCCTGTCTAAAGAAGGTTGATTATGTCTGACACAAAGCAGTCTTATTTAATGAAATTCCGTAAGTGTAGTTCGTTCGAAACGCTCGAAAAAGTATTTGAAAGGTTATGTGAAAAAAACTCGGGTGTCGCCTCTCTTGAAATTTCTGGTGCTTATGATCATCGTAAAGCCGAACTGACAATGAAAAAGTTATATGACAAAGTTCCTGCGAGTGTGTGGACCTTTGTTCGCGAGTAATTATTAATATTGGCACAACAAAAAGACTGTGCCTGGATTTGAAAATAGTTTATGCCCCTTTCGGGGCTAAAGGCATTGTAATAGCCTGTCTTTTAAAGTTGTTTATTAAGTTCGGAGAAAAACTTTAATCATAAGCCAAGCCCACTGCTAAATACATCCGATATTCTCCTTCATTTTATTAGAAGTGATAAAAGTTACTTTACCTAAACTTCTCTCTCAATATTTGTAAGGCTCTCATTTGATTTTTGTCAAACATTAATCTGGAAGACGGAAAAATCATTTCTTTTAATACGTTTTACAGAAATCCTCCTCCGTTATTTCGGATATAGTTTGAATCATTATCAAAAACGGGGTGCAGCCATGCGTAAGAGTTATACATTTGGTATTCCATTTGGACTCCAGCGAGAATCAGGACTCTTTTTAGATATTACAGAGGTCAGCCGGGGTATTGACTGTAACTGCATCTGCCCCGCTTGCAAAACTGATCTGTTAGCAAAGCAGGGGGAGGTCAAGCTTTGGCATTTCTCACACAGTACAGCTGTAGCCGGTGACTGTGATGGTCTGATGGAAGCCATCCGGGGAAAGATTATTGAAGTCATCAACGAGCACCAGGTTCTTGGTTTCCCAAATCTTCTCGCTGGCGACGATGGTGGGCCGGTTTCACTGAATGAGGTTAGTGGAAGCGGCAGTATGTTCGGAGGCACAGCTGATCTGTTCGTAAAGGTTAATGATTTATGTGTGGCCGTCTTTCTGGACAGGGATCGCAGCATTTCAGAGAAGTTAACCTTTGACCATCTTCATCCTTCCGAAAGAGTTGCCGCATTGCGTATCGATCTTCCTGATTGTCACGAACGGTGCAATAGTGATCCACACCCAACGCCTGAAATCAGATCCAGGGGGTAATCTGCTCTCCTGATTCAGGAGAGCTTATGGTCACTTTTGAGACAGTTATGGAAATTAAAATCCTGCACAAGCAGGGAATGAGTAGCCGGGCGATTGCCAGAGAACTGGGGATCTCCCGCAATACCGTTAAACGTTATTTGCAGGCAAAATCTGAGCCGCCAAAATATACACCGCGACCTGCTGTTGCTTCACTCCTGGATGAATACCGGGATTATATTCGTCAACGCATCGCCGATGCTCATCCTTACAAAATCCCGGCAACGGTAATCGCTCGCGAGATCAGAGACCAGGGATATCGTGGCGGAATGACCATTCTCAGGGCGTTCATTCGTTCTCTCTCGGTTCCTCAGGAGCAGGAGCCTGCCGTTCGGTTCGAAACTGAACCCGGACGACAGATGCAGGTTGACTGGGGCACTATGCGTAATGGTCGCTCACCGCTTCACGTGTTCGTTGCTGTTCTCGGATACAGCCGAATGTTGTACATCGAATTCACTGACAATATGCGTTATGACACGCTGGAGACCTGCCATCGTAATGCGTTCCGCTTCTTTGGTGGTGTGCCGCGCGAAGTGTTGTATGACAATATGAAAACTGTGGTTCTGCAACGTGACGCATATCAGACCGGTCAGCACCGGTTCCATCCTTCGCTGTGGCAGTTCGGCAAGGAGATGGGCTTCTCTCCCCGACTGTGTCGCCCCTTCAGGGCACAGACTAAAGGTAAGGTGGAACGGATGGTGCAGTACACCCGTAACAGTTTTTACATCCCACTAATGACTCGCCTGCGCCCGATGGGGATCACTGTCGATGTTGAAACAGCCAACCGCCACGGTCTGCGCTGGCTGCACGATGTCGCTAACCAACGAAAGCATGAAACAATCCAGGCCCGTCCCTGCGATCGCTGGCTCGAAGAGCAGCAGTCCATGCTGGCACTGCCTCCGGAGAAAAAAGAGTATGACGTGCATCCTGGTGAAAATCTGGTGAACTTCGATAAACACCCCCTGCATCATCCACTCTCCATCTACGACTCATTCTGCAGAGGAGTGGCGTGATGATGGAACTGCAACATCAACGACTGATGGCGCTCGCCGGGCAGTTGCAACTGGAAAGCCTTATAAGCGCAGCGCCTGCGCTGTCACAACAGGCAGTAGACCAGGAATGGAGTTATATGGACTTCCTGGAGCATCTGCTTCATGAAGAAAAACTGGCACGTCATCAACGTAAACAGGCGATGTATACCCGAATGGCAGCCTTCCCGGCGGTGAAAACGTTCGAAGAGTATGACTTCACATTCGCCACCGGAGCACCGCAGAAGCAACTCCAGTCGTTACGCTCACTCAGCTTCATAGAACGTAATGAAAATATCGTATTACTGGGGCCATCAGGTGTGGGGAAAACCCATCTGGCAATAGCGATGGGCTATGAAGCAGTCCGTGCAGGTATCAAGGTTCGCTTCACAACAGCAGCAGATCTGTTACTTCAGTTATCTACGGCACAACGTCAGGGCCGTTATAAAACGACGCTTCAGCGTGGAGTAATGGCCCCCCGCCTGCTCATCATTGATGAAATAGGCTATCTGCCGTTCAGTCAGGAAGAAGCAAAACTGTTCTTCCAGGTCATCGCTAAACGTTACGAAAAGAGCGCAATGATCCTGACATCCAATCTGCCGTTCGGGCAGTGGGATCAAACGTTCGCCGGTGATGCAGCACTGACCTCAGCGATGCTGGACCGTATCTTACACCACTCACATGTCGTTCAAATCAAAGGAGAAAGCTATCGACTCAGACAGAAACGAAAGGCCGGGGTTATAGCTGAAGCTAATCCTGAGTAAAACGGTGGATCAATATTGGGCCGTTGGTGGAGATATAAGTGGATCACTTTTCATCCGTCGTTGACACTGATATTGAATATGAAATCAGTCAGGTGCAGCTCGGGCGACGTAAAACAACATACAGTGAGTGCATTGAAAGCCTGATCATTGATGAGACCAGTTCCCGGGAATGGCTATATCATCCATTAATGCATGAACTTGAATCTGAACCTCTTCAGGAGTATCGGGGACGGGAGCCTTCAGAGGAAGGGCCTCTTCTTCAGCGCCTTGCTGACTGTAAGATGAAATTGCCTGATATCCTTCCGGGCAGTCATAACGCGCTAGTCAGGTTACAGCAGGATACGATTGTATGTCTGTGTCGGTTAACGGTTCGGGCTTATGACATCGCTCAGACCGATGAATTTCCTTTGTTCCTTCGCTATTTCAGGTTGCACTGCCTGGAAAACAGCGAACATGTCAGTTACGAAAGACTGATCTGCTGGCAGGAAATGATTTCAAAAACCCAGGAAGGCCAGTCCTTGACACAAAACGAACTTGAATATCTTCATGAGATTGTCCGCATCGCCTTTTACAATCACCGGCTTAACAATGTCAGTATTTCAGATGTTAAAAACCATGACACTGGAAAGAAGAGCGGCAGGGTAGAGTCACAAAACTATTCACTTTTATAAATAACTTGGGCTTTGCGCATTAAACCCTTGCCGCAGGCGGTGTACCGCATATCCGGCACAGACAGTCAGTTTTTTCTGGCAGCTTAAATTTGACACTGCTTAATATAGTGATTCATTAAACAGGTTCAGTATGCTGCCAGAACGTTTTAGTCGTAATGGGCGTCCGTTAGTTTTCAACTAACTGAACGACGACCAGCCTGCCGCCTTCCTCCTTTGACAGAACAAACTGAGCGTTATTCGTCAGTTCAATTTTTTCCCCAATGGCAATCTGTCGTTTATCCGGTAATGACATAAGCCCATTTATGCCTTCATTTACTAACCACCACTGATCGTTATGGAAAACAAAATACCCAACTCGTTTCCTTTGTGCATCGGTTGTGCGCTCATTTGGCGCAATGAGGCGATTCACATGCCACGCATAGATTGACTGCCCGCTCCACACCATCAACCGGTGGTCGTCAGGACGATAACTGCCTTCCTTTCGGGATGAATATAAATTTAGAACCGGTAATTTACCCTTGTATGGCGTACCGCAGTAGGGACAAACCGGCTTTGTCTTACCTGAGAAAACGTACCATTTCTGTTCACACGCCTTGTTCTGGCAGGGCTGTATCAGATCGACTGTTTTAACCAGGGCACTTTCCCACTCATCGGCGGTCGGGCGTTTATTGGCATCGTGTAAGCCATCAATAAAGGCGCGTTCAAACAAAGGCGTCAAATAAGGGCCCATGATGGTGTAAGGAATTTTCTCCGGGTCAGCCCAGGGCAGTGAAAAGGAGGATAGCTGACTGACTTTGACTGCATTGCTTTTGTCTGTCGGATGTTCAATGAAGAGTGCCTTCTCACCCATAGATAAGGTCTCATCACGTACTTCATCCGACATGTCATGTATTTTTCCGCCACGTAGCGGATGACGGAAGAACAGATACATGTAGATAAGCACCGACAGCGCATGACGGTCAGTAGAAATGCTTGGCAATACGCGGTTCGGATCCTCTTTGGAAAGATGGCTGGTTTTCACCACTTCCGGAGCGATAAAATCCGGGGTGCCCACGACGTCGGGAGGATACTTTCCAGGGACAACCAGGCCGTCTACGTCAATGATGCAGGCATGTCCCATTTCTGGATCGATAAGCACGTTTTTATAGCTTAGATCGCTGTGACAGAGACCTGCCGCATGCATCCTTCTGACGGCTCTTGTTAGCAGCAGACAGACCTTGAGATAGGTAAGCGTATTGCCTCGTTCACGTGGGTCGAGAAATTTATTCTGGTTGCTGGCGCTGGCAAACCATTTGCCTTCCTTTTCACGGCCTTTTATGCCAAGAAAATCATCGTTTTTAGAGCCGTATTTAAAGAAAAAGTAGCTTTTGTAGGTTGGAACCACGATGCCGATTTTATCCCCATGCTCAACAACGTGGGTCGGCCAGCAAAACAGGTCCTTCCAGTATTCACCTCCGGACTGGCCAAAAATGTTTTGCCTGTAGCGTCCGGTGATCATATCAATCCGATCCCGGGCCTGCTCGTTCTGCGGTTTATGATAAAAAGCGACGACGTATGATTTATCAGGCGAGAAGTAAACATCCTTCATCGAGCCCGAACCAATTACCTCGTCAACATACTGGACTGTTTCGCCGTCCTTTGTTTTGCACGTAACAATATTTGCCATATTGATCACCGAAGAAGCGTATCCCTTACCACAACACCGCAATAGTGCGGTCATCGTGGTTCCCTGTGGAGAAAAAGTTAAGCCAGTCGCCTAACCTCTCAGGCGCAATACTGGCGTCTGTAAGGACAGGGATGAGCTCATCAAGGAGACGGGTCCATTTTTCGTCACTGCGAAGCCCGTTATCTGTCTCAAACAGAGGGTCTGATACGCCATCTGTCATGAGGATCAAGTGAGATACATCATTCCATTTACCCACGCTGATGCGGCCGCTAAACGAGGGGTCTGCGATAATGCTCTGGTCAAGAAAGCGGGTTTGTCCTGCGTATTCTCCGCTATCGGGATTTCCCAGTATCCTGACTTTACCGGAAGGGCTGTATGCACCTATCGCACCATCACCAAGCCAGAATGCAGCCGCAAACAGCTCGTTATCAGTTCGTAGCGCTACAGTTGCCAGTAGGGTTGTTGAATAGGATTTCACAGGTTGTTCTGCACAAATGGCTTCGTTCTGGATACTGTTGACCGCGAGCGTAGCTGCCTGTTTAAAATGATGAAGCATGGCGTTTATGGTTGCCTGCTGATCGCTCCCTTCCCACGCCGTGATGTGCTGCTTTAGATGGACGCCTTTCAAACCACTGAGCTGATTGAAAAGGTAATCGCCAGCCGTTTGGACTGCAATCCGGGAGCCTTCCCGGGAATTTACCGCACTACCGGCCCCGTCTGCGACCAGCATGACAGACCATCCTGTTTCCTGGCAGTGGTTGATATAGAAGTCGTCATCTCTGAAGCTCCCGGCATGCTCATGAGATCGTCCCCGGCGACTGGCGGCAGCAATACGTATGTCACCCCTGACCAGGCCAGCAGCGTCCAGATGGGACTTAGGGTAGGAAGCGTCTGCTGGTGGCTCTACCACCTTCCACAGGCTTCTCGGATCGGGATTGACTATAAAAAGCTGTTTTGTTTCGCATTCGTCGTGCGAAGCGCATGACCAGAGTACTGAAAGCTCTATATCGCCGCTTTCGGTGGGTGTACCTGTCAGCAACTTATGCTCTTTGTCAAAGGTCAGGCCAATGTTCCTGGGAAAGACAACGTCCCTGACAGTAGCCTGCTGGCCCTCATCCAGAACTATAGCAACCGGCGAAGAGAAACGTTCGCCTGCGCGGGCGTTGGGAATAACTATTTTAGCTCTCGGGGGAACGGCAGGTGGCACAGCTAATCCGGCCCGCTGCTGGCCTGTCGGTATCTGCCCGGGTTTTAATACCAGGGAAGACAGGTTTTCGTCTTCCCTCTGTGCTGGTTTATCAAATTCGTAATAAGGCATCAGCTTCCAGAACGGAGGATGAGGTTCATTTTCTGGCAGGGGTTGCAGTAATGGTGTATCGGTAGCGTCAATGCCCGGGTTATCAGCATCACTTACGACCGTTTGTTGCTGATCGGAAAGGCTGGATGCTGACGAGGGGGCGATCTCTGCGTCGTTATAACCTTCGCTAACCCGCGCAGATAAACCCTGTGCAAGGCTCTCAATCCGCTCTTTAAGCCGCATAATCTCTTCAGTAAGGGAAGGGTCGTGCGATAGAAGAAAAAGCCGCTCACCTTCTACAGGGTGGCCCAGCTCAGACAGCACTAAGCGGATAATCTTCTCTTCAAGTAAAACATTTTGCGACATCAACCTCTCCCTCTGTTTACGTCGAAGTTAGTGTTTCCGCCATCATTGCTGAATGACAGACCTGTTTCACACCACGGGCAGATCACGTCATCCGGGCCGTCAATGCACAGCAATTTTCCGCATGAGCACAGGGCAAACGCACTGGCATTACCGCAGTGAGGGCAACCCGGTACGCCATGCAGTTCGCTGGTGTTTACCTGCAAACCGGTAGCGGTGGCATCTGACCATGCAAAATAGTCTTCATCGATGGGATAGCATCCGGCAATATTAAAGCTGTTCAGGTTCAGGCTGAAATCGAGCCCGGAAATCCTTGCTGGTGGCCGTTCATACTTCATCAGATACGGACGACGGGTCTTGCTGCAACGGCCGGTAAGCGTAACGCAGTTTTCGTCGTACGCTTTTACTGGCTCGTCCTTGGCCAGCCGGACTATGTATTCAGTCTGGCTGAGCTCAGGTTGTTTGTCGTCTCCGACGCTGCGGCTGTGCGCCGTAACCGAGGCTGTGATCCATTTGATGAAGCGGGTAAAGTCCCCTTCCTGAGACTCGGTGAACAGCATGACATTCTCTGTCAGTTGCCGCAGGGTATTCAGGTCCGCTGACGGCCCCAGGCCAACGGCAATGAGATTCACTTTACTCGCGTAGTGATCCTTCCAGCGCTTCACTTCTGCGGTTGTGTCGTCAGTCGGACGTCCGTCGGTAAGGAGATACACGACGGGTTTCCAGTCGCCTTTAGCCTCATGAGTGGTTTTTCTGACCTGGGTATCAATTTGTACGGTCAGCTCACGCAATGCGGCCCCAAGGCTCGTACCGCCGCCAACGGGAAGGCGGGGAGGGTAGAACGAGGCAATTTCGTGAAGAGGTACAATCGTACGGGCTACACCGGCAAATGCGATTACCGAAACCCAGGCTGTTTCAAGTGCGTGTGGATCCTTTCTTAAATCTCCGATGATCATTTGCAGACCATCAGTCATTTTTTTCAGGTTTTCACCAATCATGGACTCTGAACAGTCCAGGACAAAAAACACGGGAAGGCGTCTCATAATTTTCCTCGTACGGCTGGTACGGCCAGCAGAAAACGTTGCTGTACAGAAAGGTGCTGCCCGGAAAGCAGCACCTTTCTGTCTGTCAGAGCACCAGCTGGATTTCTGGTGGAGGAGGGGGAAGGGTATCAGTTCCGTTATTGATCCCCGCGCTTGTGCTGCCGGAAGACACGCTGGCCGATACCCATTTAAAGAAACCTGCAAACGCGGTTGAATCTAGCGTCTCCAGAGACACAACCTTATCGGTGAGCTGTTTTAAGTGCTCATGGCCTGCTTTAGGACCAACGGCGCAGGCAATGATGGATCCGAATCCCCGGCCGCGAATCGCTTTTACCGCTTCACCGTACGCCAGGGCATCAGAAGGGGTTCCATCAGTCATCAGGAATACCAGAGGACGCCAGTCTCCTTTTGTATCACCATCTGAGCGACGTACATCCCGTTCAACACACTGCATCAGACATTCAAGGGCAGCACCGGTGAACGTCCCGCCTGCGCTTGGCACAACGATGTCAGAAAACTGGAAGTCTTCCAGCGGCGTGAGAGGAATGAACTCACGCGCCTCATTGTCATAGGTGATAATGGAGATATGAACGCTTTCGAGGGCGTAGGGATCCTGGCGAAGAGCGCTAAGCATCGCCTGAATTCCAACGTTAACGGAATGGATGGACTCACCGCGCATCGAGCCGGATGTGTCGATAACAAGGTAAACAGGCAGGCGGCGCATCACATGTAATTCCTCAGGTGCGAGACAAACGAATCTGATTCTGAAGGCTCACCAATTGCCCTGAGTTTCCAGCCTGTAGCCTCGCGTATCAGCTCGGCAAAAACCATGGAGCGCTGGCTGGCGAAGGCGGGTCCGCCAGAAAGATCGAATCGTGCCATTTCAATATTACGGGCATCTACTGCCCGGATGAAGGCATTCTGAACTTTACCAAAGTGCTGCTGGAGCTTTTCACCATTGTAGATCTGAACGATGAACACAATTTTCTCGTACTGAGCGTCAAGGGAATTCAGGCGCACAATAATTTGCTCATCGTCACCATCACCGGCTCCGGTTCGGTTATCGCCCGTCAGCCAGATATTTCCTGACTTATGGCGAAGGCTGTTGAAAAAGATGATATCGCCATTCACAAGCGTTGGTTTACCATTTTCCACATTGCCGAGATCGGTCACCTTTCCGGCTGAATTACACAGGAAAGCGATCACATCAAGGTCGTATTCTTCTTCTTTTTTACCAAAGATCCCGCCGAGGAAACCTTTCTTTTCCTCATTAATATCCCAACCCAGGCCGATAGTAACGGACGAGAGATCGTATTCATTTTTTTTCAGGCTTACGCCCTGGCCTTTGCTCAGACTGACAGACATGACATCCCCTTAATTAATAAAATTATAAGACCACGTTTACTTCTGGCGGCGGCGGTGGCAGGTCTTCAAGACCGATCACTTCTTTTTTGCTGGACTCCACTTTCTGACTGCCTACCGAAATGCTCGCACTGACCCATTTAAAGAAAGCTTTAATCGTCGAACTGTCAGCTGTATCGAGCTGAACCACGATTTCAGTGATTTCTTTGAGGACGCTGGTATCGGCATCATGCCCGGCTGCACATGCCACAACAACGCCGGTTCTGGCCGCTTTAAAGTCATTCAGGCCTTTACGCCAGTCATCATTCGGACTTCCATCCGTCATCAGGAATACAAGGGGACGCCAGTCACCTTTAGTGTCAGCCGTCGTTTTCTGTACTTCTTTGGCAATGGAGCTGGCCGTGAGGGAAAGCGCTTCGCCAAGAGAGGTGGTGCCGCTGGCTGTTAGTGCTGGCATCTGGAAACTCAGGAGGTCTGTCAGGGGGACTGCCTGTCGGGCTGAAGAATCAAAGGTGATCACTGACACGTAAGCCGTTTCGAGTGCATACGGATCCTGTTTCAGCGTGGTAAGCAGCGTCTGAACGCCATTCTTAACCGCTTCGATAGGCTCTCCGTGCATAGAGCCGGACGTGTCGAGTAGCAGATATACGGGTAAGCGTCTCAAATGTAATTCCTTCTTAAGAGATCGGAAGAGGAGAGTAGTTTCAGGAAGAGGCCAGAGTTTGTAGATTTGATAAAACGGCACGACATCTGTCGGGTGGAGATTAAATACTCAGAAGCGGCATTAAAGAAATAAGTTAACCACCATTGAATTACCGACATGTGAATGGCCTCTTATCAGAGAAAAAAATTCAGACCGTACTGGAATATAAATTTCTGAAAAAAACTCCGGCAAAAATAAACTTTCTTATGTATGAAAATCATCATACATCACAGATCTGCATGAATGGAGTGTAAATCGCCCAAAGATTGATGTGTAGCACAAGAGGATGTCAAGACACCAGGTTTTGTAGGCAGAAAGGCGCTGCTGACATTGCGGGAGGAGAATAGATCAAAACTCCGTCACGCAGATACAGAGGTGAAATATGACAAAACCGGGGTTTTCACCCCGGTCTGAGATTTAGCGTCAGGACTTTTTAGCGCTGTATTCTTTTATCAGTTCATCAACGGAGTGCAGAGCCAGCTTCTCTACCGCTTCACTTCGGGTCGAGCCACTCAGCGCAGCCAGACGGTCAATTTTTCTTAAAATCCGCATGCGTAGCGATAATGACACGGCTGTTTTTTTATCCTTATCGAGTACGACCTTCCCTGTGGACTCACCGGTTTTCAGTTCAGCATTCTGTGCGAGCGCTTCATTCATCCGGCGAAGGGTCTTTTTATCCAGCTGGCCCGGATTAACGAGATGGTAGGAATGACCTGCCTTGCTGTATTTGATCTCCGCAGAATATGACTCGCGTAGCTCTTTGAGTGCCCGGGTTAATGTCGGCTCTGAGCATTCCAGACTGGTTATAATGTCGGCAGCGGAAACGGGCTTGCCGGTGCCCAGTAAGTTGGCAAGCTTAAAAATCCGGGCCTGTCTGGTATTTAATTGCATCGTAAGATTTAGCCTGCTTAAAGGGTTAGTGGTTCAATAGGCTGAAAAATGAAGGTACTGCTCATCTTTCGAATAACCGGGTGATCGCCTAACGCTTCAACCGGATCAATGTGTTCTAAGCCTGCAAAATTTACTGACGACATCTGGCTGCGACTGCATTTGCAGGACAGGATATACTCATCCTCCAGATAGCCGGTCCGCTTACTGACCCGTTGCGTAAAGCCTGACACAATCACGTTGTCGAACGGTAGCGTATGTAAAACGATACCGACCAGGCGGAACAAGCAGCCATGGACGTGGCGGGCATAGTTTTCGCGTACGGCTTTTTGCGTCATGGCTTTTTCCGTCAGCTCCGTGCCCCGGGCATTAACGCCGTAAATCTTATCAGGGAAATCTTCAATCTCAGCTAAATCAACATCCAGCAGGACTGCTGATAGCTCCGGCTTTACTTCAAATGCAACAAGCGTTTCACGCGGCCATTCAGTTTCTGCCAGCACACCCGCCAGGTATGATTCGAAAAACGCGGCGTCTGTCCGGAACTGCTGCCGGGCATCTGCCTGAGCCGTGGCGAGCCGTTTTTCATGTTCTTCAGCCTCAAACTTCCAGTTTGCATACTGTTCGGCCCAGGCCGTCCGTTGTTGCTGGTACCGGTGCTGTCGAAGGGTATTCTCACGCTCCACATCAATCAGCTCCTGCTGCCACCGGCGAAGATTTTCGGCGTGGCGCTCAGCTTTAGCTGATTCCGATTCAAACCATTTACCCAGAAAACTAATGCCTTCGCTCTCGGCAGGCTTTTCCGGCAATGCAAGATAGTCTGGCTTTTCTGGACGCACCGGTGCCGGAACCTGAAAAGGCGACGTTCTGTTATGCAGGTATACTGCTTCCAGCTCTGCCCAGCTGATGCCTGTTTTAGGATCCGGCGTCAGCTCGTGAATATTACGGATTGCGGTCACCGCTGACATGAGATCAGCGGCTTCCTCCTCAAGCGCCTGTCTGAGCCCCGGGTCGGTAGCCGTCCGGTTCCCACCTCCGGAACGCGCGGCCCGATCAAGCCGGGTACGGTAACTCAGCCCGGTACCGGGCAAGCCCAGATTGGCATAGGTCCCCCGGCTTCCAAAAGAAACAGAAGCACCTCTCGGCCCGACACTCAGGCTCGGTGCACCGTTACTCAGGTTGAGGCGAACACCAGGAATAATGTTGATCGACTTTCTGAATCTGAACCCCATTATGATTTCCTTAATGATGCTGGGTCACGGTAAGTAATCTGATTCCATCAGCGCTTTGCTCGTTCTGTAACCCATAAAAACGAGCTCTGTCCAGAATGCCAGCCGCCCAGCGGCGATGTGTGGCGGGTTCACACATTGCTCCCTGCGACTTAAACACGGCCTGGGTAGAGTTCAGGATCCGCAGAGCGTCAGAATGCTCACCCTGAGTGACCATCAGCGCGTTTTGAATGACCTCTATCTGACCCGGGTGAATGGCCGTTTTCCCAACAAGCCCATGTGCCATATCAAGAGCCAGCTCTCTGGCCATTACGGCATGATCGTCAATATGCTCACATACGGGCGCGGTCAGGGCAAAATCACGCGGGCCGAAGACCGAAACGAGCATTTTGATGACGTAGCCCATCGGGCTGTCATACAGCGTCAGGTCCCGGGGACGGCGAAGCGACACAACGTTCATAAGATCGTTGCCGCCGATTCGAAGCGCAATAATGCGGTCGTGGCAGGGATGTTCCACCAGACGGGTGGCCAGCTCCCGCATCTGAACCACGTCAAAGACGTCTTCTGTTTCCAGCGTTGGCATCATGCACAGGTGAGTCCCGCCCATGATATCCCACCATTCAGCTAACGAACTGAGGGTAAATTTCGGCAACACAAACCCGTCGACAGCGGAAAGATCATAATGCGCTTTTAACCATCTGCCCATTTCGGCATGCCGGGGGCGAATGAACACCAGAGGCCAGTCATTTTTACCCAGGCTATGCATGCTGTTACTGAGCTCGTGCAGCAGGTGCTCCAGATTTTTGAGGGCGACGGGGATGTCTGCTTCACTGACAGCATCCTCCAGGCAAATCACCAGAGAGCGCAAACCCGGGATTTTCCCGTGCAGGACGGCATCAGCAATATCTTCCCGTGTTGCAGGCATGTATAGCGTGGCTCCCAGATTCCAGGGAGAAAGACGATTTTTCATCAAAGTACCTTCTTGATAATGGTTACAGCCCGATACTGGCCGAGGGTTCCCCCCATTTCTGTAACAACTATTCCCTTTTCACGAGCAAGCCCTACAAGCAAGGCAACGTCCGGGTCGTCAATAGAACGCACAAATACATGGTCCGGTACCCGACGTAATACAGCCCGGGTTGCTTCAGCAATACCGGGTTTTATACGATTGACGCTGTCCACTTTAAATTCATCGGCCAGGAACGCGATAACGTCGCGACTTGTCTGCCATAAGATCCGGGCTGACTCCGTATTCCAGCTCAGGGGAGCGAGGGATGACGGGGTTAACTTCTTACGGAAATGAGCGACGGTATCGACAAGCATCCGGCTGCATTCGAATTCACTGAGATGCTCGCAAACCATGCACCCGTGTAATCCTTCAGAGGACCACACTGACCGGGAGATCAGGCCTGACACCGGCGCACCCATGATGCCAAAAGGAATGAGCCAGTCATCATCACTGGCTGCAAGCCAGGAGCAGCCACAGGGATCGGCCAGGACAACCAGTCGCGGCTGCTCAGGATAGCCCGGGCGATCTTTCAGTGCGCGTACAAGCTCTCCGGTAATTGCGCCTTTACCTGTCCATCCGTCAACAAAGACAATACCGCTGGTACCATGCCGCTCTTCAATGACGTCGAGGGCTGCACCGTCAATTCCACGATCCCGGATAATGCTGATACCGTAATGCCATGAGGTTTTCCCCATGTCACGCAGGGCCTGGTGCAGCATAACGCCGAGCGGCACGCCAGCCCTGACAAGACTGGCCAGTACAATGGGCTCATCACCAAAGCGTTTGGCCAGAGCAATAGCGAGCTGTGTGACTTCTTTTGCAAGTCTCTCTGCGCCCCGATCCAGCGCCCGGTGAAACAAATCAAGATGCCATTGTGTTGGCGCTGGCTCCTGACTGAGCATGTCCGAATAATGTTTCTTCCCTGACTGAATCAGCTCTTCTTTTTGCTCAACCGGCGTCATCTCAATGACAACCGGCTTTAGCAGAAATTCCACGTCACCGGGCTGGTATGAGCCGGTAAATGTGTCATGTGGCTGCATTTTAATTTTCTCCAAAAATTCGCTGTGAAATGGCATCTGCAAACTGACTCTGACGCGGGATGCCAAACCAGCTGCACAGTTTCATAAAACGATGATCGCTCAGGCTGTCGCCCAGGCCAATTACGGGGAAGACTCCGCGTTCAGCCCGAAGTTTTTCAAGCAGCCATCTGACGGCCAGCCCTTTCTCAACCGGGGTGGGAAGCCAGGCCACGTTATTACTGTTGCGGTGGATGTAGAAGCCCTCGGTCGGAAACACCGTTTCTATCTCATCTGCAATGGCATTGAGCTCGTCAAGGCGGGTGCTGTCGCGGTGCTTCATCACCATATAAACCGCCGTTTCACCGTATTCGAAGTTCAGCCTTGCCCAGGCATTGATCCCTTTTGCGTCCATCATTTCAGTGATCAGACGCTGCATCGATGTCAGCTTTTCCTGGTAGGGAGCCAGCTGGCCAAGCATATGGGCCTTCCACTCCTCGTCGGGTTTGCCTTCAGGCGTGAGAATGACGGCCCCGTGCGTGGTGATTGCCCAGGAGTGGAAAGGGATCCGGACGCGGCTGATTTCTTCAGTTCCCCGGGCGGTAACAGGTATGAGTTCAGCCTGCTCCAGGAGCCAGTCCACCAACATGGACTGTTCTTCCGTCATAAAGCTTCGTGGATTCAGGGTGCGATCAACGGCACCGGTACGGAATGGCTCCAGGGCCAGCTCGTCCACCATTTTACGACGGGTCTGAAAGAGCGTGTCGTCAAGGTCGCTCAGAACAACGGGTTTATTCATAGGTAACAATCTCCACGACGGGCGCAACCTCAGCCAGGGCTTTAAGAAGCTGCGTGTCAATACTTTCTGCGGGTGTCTCAGTACACACAAGAATACGGTCAAACTGCTGGTGGGCGACGTTATAGACAAAATTGGGGATGCCCAGCCCGTAGTTATCCGTAAAGGAAATGGCGGACTCAATGGCATAACCAACGGCGATAGGGGAGCGGGTGGTCGAACCATAAAGTGCCTGTGCTCCGGCAGCTTCGAGCCGTTCAGCAAGCAGGAACGGCTCCCAGACGAATTCCCCGGTCCCGAGAACCAGAATACGTTCCCCCTTGCGGACGGAGACCTCATGGCCGAGATCGGCCGCAGGTGCGAGCATCCCCAGTCGACCCCAGGACTGTTTTCCCAGGATGTCCCATTCTCCGCGTGAAGTTACGTTGACTTTCGGCATGTCCGGGACAGGTGCATCAGGTAATGGGGTCCATCCCCACTGACCGCTTACAAGCGAAACCGAAGTGACGGGCAAGGATGTGCGCTCCGACAGGGCGTTGCTACTCCAGTCGGTAAGCGTAACGGCGATAACCTGTTCAATATGTTGAAGCTTGCCGGTATTACGCAGGGCAGAAAGCAGGTTAATAAAGGTATTACCGGTGGTTGCCTCGTCATCAATCAAAACCAGCGTTCGTGCGTTGGTAACACGACGTCTTTTCTCTTCATCATCTGGCAGATAGATCAGATGATCGGTGGCGTGGCTGTGTTCTTCCTTGAACTCGCAAAGTAACGTGCCATCAACCGGGTGACGGGTAGAGGTCAGATAGACAGATTCACGATGCTGGTGGCGCACTTCATCAAACACACCGGCCCCTAGCCCAACGGCGGTTTCAGCCATACCGATAAAAAGTACGGGCCCTGTCAGCGTTGCGGGGAACTGGCTGGCAAGCTGTCTGTAGGCCTGCCGCATGACTGAGGGTGGCACGGGAATGTGCCTGCCGAGTACTTTGCTGACAAACAGAAAGGCGCGTTTCGGGTTACGTCTTTCAGCGATATCAAACAGGTCATCGAGCGAAACATCACCCTGGTCGCGGGTTACCTGTATCGTACCGCATGAGAGGGTACGGCGATAAATCATATCTTCGAGGGTATCAGACATAAACACGCCTTAATTCAGATGGTTAGAGAGTGATTCCGGGTAAACGATGACATCTGTGATGGATCTCACTGCAACCGGAGAAAAGGTATTTCTGGCGCTCTGGATCACCGCATCTTCAGACATCAGACCGAGCTTAAAGGCAGCAAACAACCCGGGAAGGTTCACCCCGCTGTGAAGGGTATAACCCACCCCGCCTGACGGACGCATGTTGGTTTCAAGCAGCACCGGGTTGCCATTCACATCGTTTCGCGTCTGAACATTCACCAGCCCGTCGGCCTTCATAACCCGGGCGCAGTCACAAGCCAGTTCCCAGGCGCTTCCTTCGTTTACCAGATACTGGATAGCCCCTTCCTTACGGCGTCCCACGGCTGCGAGTATTTCGCCCTTATCCGCGAGGATATCGACGGAAAATTCCGGGCCTGGCAGGTACGGCATCAAAACAAGGGGTTTAAACGACTCAGAAGCCGATGCTGCTGCAATATACTGTTGCGGACTGACCAGACGATGTTCGGGATGATTAAAGACGGCCATGGGCGAAGCACTGTCATCAAAGCGCCAGAATCCCATGCCATAGATACCCGTCACCGGCTTCACGCATACCGGGCTGTCCGAGAACGGCGGGGCCGCGAGGTGCGTCTTTAATTCTGCCAGCGTATTCACCCGCCAGGACGGTACGACCGGGAGCCCGTTTTGCTCCATAAACTGAGCAAAAGTAACTTTTTCGTCAGCCAGAGTTAACCAGTCGACGCCTGTTGCACCGGTAGTAAGGGTGGCTCCGGTCGATTCAATGGCTGAACGGTGTTCTTCAAACCACTGGCTGTTACGGCCAGTATGAATATGGTGGATGCCGTAGGTCTGAATGGTTTCCTGAATAAACTGAAGACGTTTTTGAGGATCTTCAGGTTCAGTCAAAGAATAATCGGCAACGGAAAGAATTTCATGTCTTTCGTTACGGTGGGAGGCAAATACGGTAATAGCAAAATTATTTTTTTGTGCAAATGATTTTACCCCCTGAATAATATCTCGCTGGGAGGACAAACCTTCCATAAACCAAATTTTCTTGTTCATTTTTTTTAATTATCCGGAACGCCATGCAAATTTATGATTGAGAAGTGAGTCTATGAGTGTCTACGCTACATGTCAATCATAATATGATTAATAACTTCAGTGGTTATGGAGTGCGTCAGTGTTTTTTTTAGTGCCTTATAACGTATTGATATTTAAATTAAAAATAGAAAAATGAACACCATGAAAAGGATTTATTTTTGTGTTTTTGAAGAAAACTACCAAAATTTCCCTTGTCAGAGAACTTCATCATGATATGATTTTCTTCGTCAGTTACTAAATATACCTTTGATTGTCTCGGTCATTACCATTTTAAGGAATAAAACATGGTTTCATTAGTTAAGAACCAGACGGTATCACTCAGCAAAGAATCATCTGCATTAAGCCAGCTTCATTTCGGTCTCGGTTGGGATCCGGTTAAGAAAAAAGGTCTTCTTGGAGGATTGTTTGGAGGCAACGACTCAATCGATCTCGATGCTGGCTGCGTATTAATGGACAGCACCGGTAAAACAATTGACACCATCTGGTTCCGCAAACTGGAATCCACCTGCGGCGCTGTTGTGCACAGTGGCGATAACCTGACCGGTGAGGGTGACGGTGACGATGAGGTGATTAAGGTCAACCTCTCCCGACTGCCTGCAAACGTTGAATACCTGGCGTTTACGGTAAACAGCTTCCGTGGTCAGTCGTTCAATGACGTCGAAAACGCGTTCTGCCGCGTTGTCGATCAAACCGGCAAAGAGCTGGCTCGCTACAAGCTGACTGAGCAGGGCTCACATACCGGGATCGTTATTTCTTCGCTGCGCCGTAATAACGGCAACTGGGACTTTACCGCCCTTGGCCATGCCTGTCGCGGCCGCACAATTGACGATATGCACTCCGATATCGTTTCAGCGGTTATTCGCTAATGAACCTGACGCCGGGGGGCAATGCCCCCGTTCCAGCCCAGGAGTTGCGGGTCCGGATCACCTCGGGCGGCCAGGTGGATGCTTCGGCGTTTCGCCTGTATGCCGACGGGAAGGTGCAGGGTGATGCGGACATGGTGTTTTATGGTCAGCCACGTAACGATGATGGTACCGTCAGCCTGGTCAGTGAAGGCCAGTACTCAACCTTTACTGTCGCGCTCAACCGGCTGAAACCTGATGTCCAGAAAATTGCGTTCACCGTGACCTGTGACGGTGGGCAGACGGTGTCCGGTCTTCGTAATCTTTCCATCGACGTGGAGCAAGGGGCTACCGGCCTGGTTAGCGGCAGTGTCGAACTGAGCGGCCGTCAGGAAGCAGCCTTAATTCTGGGTGAATTTTACCGTCGTAATAATGACTGGAAATTCCGCTTCGTTGCGCAGGGGTTCAACGGTGGACTTAAACCGCTGGCAGAGCATTTCGGCGTAAATATTGCCGACGAACCGGCTCCCGCAGCCCCGACTCCTCCGGTTGTAACCCCTCCGCCAGTTGAGACAAAAATCAGCCTGAGCAAGGTATCGCTGACAAAAGAGAAGCCTGCAATCAGCCTGACCAAACGGGATAACTTCGGTGAAATCCGGATCAACCTGAACTGGCACCGGGGCAGCGGCAAATCAGGCTTTGCAGGCATGTTCGGCTCCAAAGGAATCGACCTGGATCTGGGGGCCTTTGTTGAGCTTCAGGACGGGTATAAATCGGTCATTCAGGCGCTCGGTAATGCATTCGGTAATTATCGCGATGAACCGTATGTTCAGCTCAAGGGCGATGACCGGACGGGTGATGTATCAGACGGCGAGTGGCTGCATATCAATGGACGTGAATGGAAGCATATCCGCGAAGTGCTGATTTACGCCTTTATTTATGAAGGTGTTCCCAGCTGGGACAAGACTGATGGTGTGGTCACCATTCATGTGCCGGATCAACCGCCCATTGAGACCCGCCTGACCGAAGGTGAAAACCGTCGCACATTGTGCGCCATTGCCAGACTCGTAAACGAAAACGGCGCAATTAAAGTCGAGCGAATTAACCAGTACTTCAAAGGCCAGGACGAAATGGACCGGGCATTTGGCTGGGGATTTCGCTGGAGCGCCGGTTCTAAATAACACAGCAACAAAGGAAACAGGTATGAGCTTTTTCGACAAGGTAAAAGGTGCCATTAACTCTGGCCGGGACGAACTGACCCGCCAGGTTGGTCGTTTCAAAAACAAAAAATTTATGCACGGCACCGTTGCTGTATGTGCCCGTATTGCCGTATCGAGTGACGGCGTGAGTTCGGAAGAAAAGCAGAAAATGATGGGCTTTCTTCGCTCTTCAGAAGAGCTGAAGGTCTTCGATACCAATGAGGTGATCGAGTTCTTCAATAAACTGGTTTCAAGCTTCGATTTCGATGTTGAAATCGGCAAGGGCGAAACCATGAAATACATCCTGGCGCTGAAAGATCAGCCTGAGGCCGCTCAGCTGGCCTTACGTGTTGGTATTGCCGTTGCGAAAAGTGACGGTAACTTCGATCAGGACGAGAAACTGGCCTCCCGCGAGATCGCTATCGCGTTGGGCTTCGACCCGGCTGAATTTGGCCTCTGATCCACATCCCTAAGGGTAAAATATGGTTTCCACACACATCGGCTTCCCGACTGAAACGGTCATTGTTTTCATTGCGCTTTCAGTCGGTGCCATCTTTATTGACCTGTTTATGCACCGTGATGACAAGCCCATTTCCCTGAAGAGTGCGGCGCTCTGGTCCGTATTCTGGGTTGTGGTTGCGATGGCATTTGCCGGTTTCCTCTACATCCACCACGGTGCTGAGGTTGCCAGCCTGTTTGTAACGGGTTATGCGCTGGAGAAAGTGCTGTCGGTCGACAACCTGTTTGTCATGATGGCCATCTTCTCCTGGTTCGCCGTTCCTGATCGTTACCGCCACCGTGTTCTCTACTGGGGGATCATTGGTGCCATCGTCTTCAGGGGCATCTTTGTCGCCATCGGTACGAGCCTGCTGAGTCTGGGGCCGTATGTTGAAGTTGTCTTCGCTATCATCGTCGCCTGGACGGCGGTCATGATGCTTAAAAGCGGTGATGACGATGATGAAATTGAGGATTATTCCCAGCATCTGGCTTACCGCATGGTTAAACGCTTCTTCCCTATCTGGCCGAAGCTCAGAGGTCATGCTTTCCTGCTTAACCAGAAGGAAGTGGATGCCGAACTGGCGAAACCAGAAAACAGCGATGTCACCATTGGCCGTGGTAAAAAGGCGGCGCTGTATGCGACCCCTCTGTTCCTGTGTGTGGCCGTGGTTGAACTCTCGGATGTTATGTTTGCGTTTGACTCGGTACCGGCAATCATTGCCGTCAGTCGTGAACCGCTTATCGTCTATAGTGCCATGATGTTTGCTATCCTGGGCCTGCGTACTCTGTACTTTGTCCTTGAAGCACTGAAACAGTACCTGGTTCATCTGGAGAAGGCCGTTATCGTGCTGCTGTTCTTCATCGCGGCAAAACTGGGCCTGAATGCGACCGATCACATTTGGCATCATGGTTACAGCATCGCGGCGACAACCAGCCTGTATGTTGTACTGGGTGTTTTGGCGCTGGGCATTCTCGCAAGCGTCATGTTCCCGGGCAAACCTGAATCTGAGGAAAAGGGGAGCTGATCCCCTGAAGTGTTAACCTGAACAATTACTAATCGAAGAGGTTATTTTATGAGTGTTTCTCTTTCCAAAGGCGGGAACGTCTCCCTGAGTAAAGCAGCTCCGTCAATGAAAAACGTCCTGGTGGGCCTTGGCTGGGATGCGCGTTCAACAGACGGTCAGGACTTTGACCTGGATGCTTCAGCATTCCTGCTGGCCGCAAATGGCAAAGTGCGCGGCGATTCAGATTTCATCTTCTATAACAACCTGACGTCATCTGACGGTTCCGTAACCCATACCGGTGATAACCGTACCGGTGAAGGTGATGGTGATGATGAATCGCTGAAAATTAAACTGGACGCCGTCCCGTCTGATGTTGACAAGATCATCTTCGTTGTCACTATCCATGATGCTCAGGCTCGTCGCCAGAGCTTTGGTCAGGTATCCGGTGCGTTTATTCGCCTGGTCAATGACGATAACCAGACTGAAGTCGCTCGCTACGATCTGACCGAAGATGCGTCCACTGAGACTGCCATGCTGTTCGGCGAGCTGTATCGCCACAATGGTGAGTGGAAATTCCGCGCAGTGGGCCAGGGTTATGCTGGTGGTCTGGCATCTGTATGTGCTCAGTACGGCATTAACGCGTCCTGATCGAAAAGTAACTTTTCACCCGGGGCTGTTAATGCAGCCCTCATTCAACTGTTTGCAGGAGCTAAAAATGGCAGTTTCTCTCGTAAAAGGCGGCAACGTATCTCTGACCAAAGAAGCACCAACCATGAATATCGCTATGGTTGGCCTCGGCTGGGATGCCCGTGTAACTGACGGTCAGGCTTTTGACCTGGACGCTTCCGTGTTCGCAGTAGGCGAAGACGGTAAAGTGCTGTCAGATGCGCATTTCATTTTCTTCAATAACAAAACCAGCCCTGATGGCGCGGTAGAGCACCAGGGCGACAACCGTACCGGTGAAGGCGACGGTGACGATGAGCAGGTCAAAATCGATCTGACCAAAGTCTCAGCAGATATCAAAAAACTGGTGTTTGCCGTTACCATCTATGATGCAGAAGCGCGTAAACAAAACTTCGGCATGGTGAGCAACAGCTTCATGCGCGTTTACAACAACGACAACGGCACGGAAATTGCCCGTTTCGATCTGTCTGAAGATGCCTCAACCGAAACCGCTATGGTCTTCGGTGAACTGTATCGTCATGGCGCTGAGTGGAAGTTTAAAGCTGTCGGTCAGGGCTTTGCCGGTGGCCTGGCGGCTCTTGCCTCCCAGCACGGCGTTAACATCTAAAACAACGCTGAATCATACCCCGGCAATGCCGGGGTTTTTTTTGGTTGCGATCCGCTTTCAGGAGGGAGTAGTAGAAAGGGGACTGGAAATTTCAGAAAGCAGGTCATGTTAATTCAGACCTGAGCCTTTTAAAGGCAGGAAACGGATTTATCTCTGGTTGCTGGTTAAAGCCGGTATTCCGTGCCTTTTATCAACAGAATGCCCCTCTGATATATGTTACTTTTGCGGTTTATGAAGGAACGGGATCTGGAACATAAGATACCCGGTCAATCAAAATTCCAGTTCAACAGGTATAGAAACTTCAGCGTGATGAAATATGGTGTCACACCATATATACGCCTCACCAGAAATCCAGCGTCCTGAACTAAGCCTGGGGAACATATATAAGCGCTGCGCTTTAAAAATAATCAAAAATCAGGAGAGTTAATGTGAATCTACAATCCGGACAAAACATACCGCTTCAGCAATCTGCGATCAGGCTGAATCTTCAGTACCCTGCCAAATCCGGCTTTAAAGGCGAACCCGATACCTGCCTCTTCCTGCTTAATGCTCAGGGAAAGGTAACCGGCGATTCTGACTTTATCTTTTATAATAATCTGTCTTCTCCTGAAGGGGCAGTAAAGCTCGTTACCGGTTCTCAGCAGTCCAGCATTGAGATAGCACTGGATCGTGTTCCGGCGAACGTCAGTAAGATTGCGATCACCGTTGTCATTGATGGTGAAGATACTATCAGTGGGCTCAGTTTATTGAGCATTCAGGCTCCTGGTATCGCTGATTTTCAGGCTGAGACTCAGGGCCGCAGTGAGAAAGCAATCATCCTGGGTGAAGTATATCGGCACAATGGCGCCTGGAAGCTTCGTGCGCTCGGGCAGGGTTTCAACGGTGGTCTTGAGCCTCTGGCCATTAGCTTTGGCGTTGATGTCGCACAGCCAGCTCCGCAGCCAGCAAAGCCTGCTCGTATCAGTCTGGAAAAGAAACTTGAAACCAGATCTCCGCGCCTCGTAAGCCTCGCTAAAAAAGCCTCGGTCAGTCTCACTAAAAATAAACTGGACACCCTTGAGGCAGCGGTTGCATTTGTACTTGACGCATCCGGCTCAATGAGTGGCCAGTTCAGTAAGGGCAACGTTCAGTCTGTGCTGGACCGCATCGCCGTTCTTGCCGCCCAGTTCGACGACGACGGTGAAATGGATGTCTGGGGATTTGGAGAGAAGCACAAGAAGTATCCAAACGTCACACTGGACAACCTGGACACATATATTCAGTCCATTCGCGGGTCTGGAAAGCGTTCAGCCTGGGAGAACCTGCCGGGACTTGGTGGGACAAACAATGAGCCCCCTGTGATGGAAGAAATTGTCGACTACTTTAAGGACTCGAAAATCCCGGTATATGTTGTATTTATTACCGATGGCGGGATCAGCAAGACCCGGGCGATTAAAGATGCAATCCGGCGTTCTGCCAACTACCCCATCTTCTGGAAGTTTGTCGGCCTGGGTGGTTCAAGCTACGGTATCCTCAAAAATCTGGATGACTTTACTGACCGCCGGGTTGATAACACCCACTTCTTTGCCATGGATGATTTCGGTTCGATCAGCGATGAAAAGTTATATGATAATTTACTGGAAGAATTCAGACCGTGGATCGATGAAACAAAAAGGTTAGGCATCCTGTAATACGCACAGTTTTCGCATGGTTAAAGGAGCTCTACAGCAGCTTAATACTGTAGAGCCTTTGTTCACTGGAAATCGTACAGGGAGGAGCATATGGACCGCATCAAGTACCTGAAATGGATAGCTGAAGAATCACCAACTGATGATGAAATCGACAACTACGATAGTATCATTAGTCGGGGCGCAGAAAGGGCCGAGAAGGTTCAGTTGTCTTTAAGACGTTAATATACGGGAGTTTAAATGTTCGCAGAAATCAAAGATAATTATTCGTTAGGTGGATAAAGAAAGGTTGCCATTACCAGCTTTCGACGAGTCGAAAATAAAAACCTTATTTATAGTGACAGGGAGTATGAGCTGACGCTTGCCAATGGAACAATAATTAAAAATGTACTTAGAAAAGAAGAGTGGGAACTGTTAGAAAGCAATTCAATTAAGGTTATATTATAACGAAAATATATTTACAGTTTTGGATAGGTTTCAAACGAGTCCGGACATTTGTACCTGAAGTATCTGACATTACAGTTAAGTGACGATTATGCCAGCACGTCTGTTGCTGGCAGCTTAGCTATCGGTCTAAAAGCTGATCCATTAATAATTCTTCGTAAAGCCCAGAGGTATCGGGCTTTATTACAATATCCGTTATTTCGAAGCGTTCAAGTACAAATTGCAGATATTCCGGAGTAACGTAGTAGGGATCAGGTTCAGCCAGATTAGTATAGAGTGGGTCTTCTGCTGCATTAATGTCATAATCAATGCACATATGAAACCACTGCAAAGGTGGATCCCAGCCTAACATCACCTGAACAATTCCCTGATTGCTTTTCACCTCATACCAGTGCTGGCTCATACTTAGTCCTTAAGAAAATTTGTCATCGGAAAATAACACGAAGCCTGCATCATCGAGGCGCATAACCTTCTTCCCTTAACGCCTGTTGTAATTTATCAACTGCGCTTTTCATTACCCAGGCTTCTTCGTCACTCACAGCACAACCACGTAGATCGCTCCAGCTCAGACGTTTAACAAATTGAGCAAGGGCCATAGTTTCGTTCTCATCAAGCCGCAAACTCAGTGTCTCAATACCTTCCACAATCTAACCTCCCTTATAATGAAAAATGGCGCTTTACTTCTGACCAGATGCCGAAGCCTTGAATGCAGCCGGAACTGTCGTTGTTTCTACTTTACAGAAATGGAATTAAAAAGTGGTGATGCTGGGCACGTTTCTTTTCCAGCCGGGGTTTAAGCCAGAGCTGAAACTCATTCAACTTCTCAGCAGCCAAAACCGCTTCAACGGGGAAAACTTTATATTTACCCTGTTGCTGAGGTTCACCCAGCCATCGCCTGATGGCTCCGTCAGTCCATAAACGAGTCTCTTTTAGCCTAGTTACAGTGACCCATTTTCTGGACCATTCATCAAATTGTCGCTGGCGATCCCGATAACGTTGTTCTTCCTGCTGCCGAAGCCACTCGCGATCAACAGCAAATTTTCGGTATCCAACAAAGAGCCCTTGTACTTTGGCCATGTCATATTCCGGTTGCTTAGAGTTACTCATTCAACCAAAACCTAAACGTCGATACAAACTCTGTTTCATAACCAGGGTTTTATCCTTACCGCGACAGTAAGTAACAGGGGCTGCATAAACCGGTCATTTAGTCCGTTATGCAAAAATTATTGAGGATCCGGGCTGTTAAACTGTTCTTCCTCTTTCGCTTCCGGTGAAAAGGGGAGGTGTCACCCTGCGAGCCCGTGTAGTGAAAGGGATTCGTCGTAATACAGGCCAAAGGCTAACATGACCGCAAAGGACGCCCGGGCGACCGGATACCTGCCGGGTTGTGCGATGTAAAATCCGGAAGCAGTGATAACACAAACAGGCCCCTACAGCGTAAGGATTGTGATGGACGATAAAGAGCAGTTTACGAATCTTGTGGCAAAGCATGCCTCCGGACTCACCGAAGAGCAGCTGGCCGGGTACGATGCCTGTTCCCTGGATGGTGAATGCGTCACGCCTTCATACGAGGTTTTCCGGGGGTATCGTACCCGCCACACACTGGATGAATTTCTGGAGATGGCCATATCGCTGAATGCCATCCACCCGGATGAATATTTAACGGATATGCTGCTGAAGCCTCATGAGGTGATCGGCGCTCTGGCCGATGAAGGCGACCAGCTGAACAACGCCACCCCGGTTTATTTCTTTCCGGATACCGGCGTCTATGCAGCGGCCGTTAGTGAAACCCGGGTGCTCGATGCCTGGCTTTGCTGGCCATGCTACCCGGCGAACTGGTAACGCGGCCGTTGGAATTGCACCGGCCGGATACGAATTTAACCGATCCCGTGGCGGGAAGGCTATCAGAGTTGCATGTCCTCATCCCTCAAGCCCCCTGCCAGGCCCCAACGTGCTGTCAGGCTTCGCCTGATTCCCGATCTGCGCCGATACTTCAGCCGATAACTTTTTGTTTTCTTTTTATTTTCTTCCCATTTCCTCAAAAATCGCGGGCGGCGTGGACAGGGCACCATTGCCGCATGTGGGGTCTTAATAAGGGCAGGGTGGTCAGTTTTGCTCGATGCCATGGGTAGGCCCTCCCCTTCATGGGATGAGGACATGCAAGTAAGCTAACTATCTGAAATGACGAAGGTTCATTTGGTGAATGTCGCTTCATATTAATGTTGTGTCACTTATGATCGTATGTAGCTGGTTGCAAAGAGGAGCGATGAGACAATAAAGTTGTATCGCTAACAAGATTTATGCTGCCACATAGTAACAGCCTAAAAGTTGTACGCCCTATTTAACAGCTTTTAGGCTGTTAATTTGATATTACAGCTTTTAGGGTGTATGTTTAGGAAACAGCCTGCAAGGTGTATCAGAGGAAACTACTGAGGCCAGCTTATGATCAATAATGATTACCCGTTAAACACGCTCAACCAGCTGCGTCCCTTGCTCATTGGTTTTCGCAAGGCGAATGGCCTGACGCAAAAAGACCTGTCCGAAAGGTTAGGCGTCACTCAACAGACATACTCACGTCTGGAAGCCAACCCTGCCAGTGCGAGCATTGAACGGCTATTCAAGGTGTTTTCCATCCTGGGCGTAAAAATCAGCTTCTCCTCGGCAACCACCTCTTCAGAGAGGAAGCAGACGGAAGAAATGCTTAAATCAAACTCACCTGCACGACAGGAGGATTGGTAACGATATGAGCCGGAAACAGCAACGTCTGGTAATTTGGATGAACGGCATCAAAGTCGGGTACTGGGAAAAAAGCAAAGGGGTAGACAGCTTAGAATACCTTCCTGAATGGGTTGCTGACGAACAGGGAAGGCCGCTGTCATTGTCCCTTCCTTTTACTCCCGGGAACCAGGTCTGGCGTGGAAATGTGGTACGTGACTATTTTGATAATTTACTGCCGGACAGCGAAGGCATACGCAGACGTCTGGCAATGCGTTACAAGGCCGATAGCCTGGAGCCTTTTGATCTGCTGACGGAGCTGGGAAAAGACTGCGTGGGCGCGATACAGCTGCTTCATGACGGAGATGAACCCACTGATTTATATTCCGTGAAGTATCACCCGCTTACTGAATCAGAAATTGCGGCAACTTTGCGTAATACCACGGAGACATTGCTACCGGGCAGGCCAGAAGATAACGACGACTTACGTTTATCTATTGCCGGTGCTCAGGAGAAAACAGCCCTACTGTGGCATGAAGATCGGTGGTGTATGCCGGAGGGTAATACACCAACGACGCATATATTCAAGCTACCGCTCGGACTTGTGGGGAACATGAAAGCCGACATGAGCTCGTCGGTTGAAAATGAATGGCTCTGCTCGGTACTTCTCGGCCAGTACGGGCTCCCCGTGGCAAGAACGCAGATTGCTCACTTTGAAGATCAGAAAGCGCTGGTGGTAGAACGTTTTGACCGAAAATGGTCAGGAGACGGACAATGGATCATTCGTTTACCCCAGGAGGATATGTGTCAGGCCCTGGGCGTTTCGCCATTACGAAAATATCAGGCGGACGGCGGGCCAGGTATATCGGAAATTATGGAGGTTCTGAGTAATTCAGACCGTGCTGAGCGTGACAAAGCGCAGTTTTTTATGACGCAGATAATTTTCTGGATGATGGCCGCAACAGATGGCCACGCTAAAAATTTCAGTATTTCTATTGGGCCACAGGGACGTTATCACCTTACACCAAACTATGATGTGTTGTCGGCATGGCCGGTGATCGGTCATGGGAACAATCAGATATCCTGGCAGAAGTGCAAACTGGCGATGGCCGTACGTGGCAGTAGCAACTATTACCAGATATATCGAATACAACGACGCCACTGGATCAGGCATGGTGAGATAACCGGCCTGAGTAAACAGCAGACAGAGGCGATGATAGAGGAAATCATCGCCAGAACCCCGGGTGTCATTGAACGTGTTAGCGGGCTTCTTCCGGACCAGTTCCCCCAGCAGCTTGCGGAAAGTATTTTTGATGGAATGAGGCAGCAATGCAGGCGCCTGGCTGAGAAATGACAGCCGCAATTTATAGTGTGCATGTTTTCAGAATAGCTGATGTAAGCGTGAGGATTCAGTATGACTGAAGAACAAAAAAGAATAGAGCGGGCTATTGAGTTGGCTTGTCGTTACGGCGGAACCGATGAAATGCATCATCTGCAATGGGTCGTGGATCAGATGGTAAGAGAACTTGCTGGAGAACGTTATGCACAGATTGTAGCTGATGCCACCAGCGGAGAAGATGGGCCTGATACTTACAAATGGAGTGTTGGGATCGCGCCTTAACAGCTGTCGGTCTGGGGGTGAAAACGTATTCTTCATTCAGCGAATTCCCAGGCTTCACATTAAGACTAAAGCGGCGGCCGCAGTAACGTAAGAGAAAATAAATGGCTATTTTAGCAATCATTGCAGTTATCGCCCTGGGTGGGTACGCCTACGGATTTATTAAAACCCGTGAGCTGAGCGCTTTGCGTAAAGAAATGAAACTATACGTGGATCGCATGGAAGCGGCGGAGCTGGACTTACACGCAATCAGAAGTGTAGCGGAGCACCGGTTGCACGGTGCAGGTAAACAGTTTGCCGACCTTTACAGCCGTATCGACGGTGCAACTGTGACGCTGACACCCGAAGATCAGCTGTTACTGGCAACGATGCCATTTAATATTCAGGATGTAGAAGACATCGTAAACGAGCGCGGTCCAAAGACAATTAGCGGCCGTCCATTCTGGGAAGTTGAGCCAGGCCCGCATGATTATGAATATGGCCCGCAATATCCGTATTTCCCAGACCAGCGCTAGGAAGAGATCAAGATGAGAGAGCCAAGACCACGCCATACCTTGCAGGTCATTCGTGTACCTTCTCTGGAGGTTCAGGACCTGGGGCTGACCAGCTTTGATAGCTGGCTTGACGAGCACGGGTATGACAAAACGAATGCCAGAAATAACCGTACCATCTGGGCGAGAGAAGGCGGATGGCATCTGAAACGTTGCAGAAATCTTGAAACTGGCACGGACGATTTCTGGTTTATCGCTTTCGATGGTAAAGGCGGGAAGATTTACCCGCTGAAAACCCAAAGAGACTACCGGGCTGCATATCGTAAGCTGGAAGCAGAAGGTTATGCGCCTGCGGTCATCGAGCAAATGACCACAGGCGCAGCATATAACCTGGCCTATCCACGTTCCACCCTAAAACAAGCTGAGACGGCCACCAGCGAGCCAATTCGGAAACCTGACGTAGATATCCAGGGTGAGCACTGCGAGCGCGTAGTGACGCAACGTAGTGGCGTGGCACAGGGTAAATTCAAAGCTCTGCTCATCGAGAATTTCGCAGGCCGTTGTGCGGTAACCGGTTGGGTTAATGGAGGTGTCCTGGATGCGGCACACATTGAACATGGAACCCGGTACAATCCGTCTAATGGCATCCTGATGACTCCAACAATGCATGCGCTGTTTGATGCCGATCTTATGGGCATAGATCCGGCCACCCTGACCGTTCATTTTAAGCCAGGCATTGAGGTGGGCGAGCTGTTTGAAGGCCGTAAAATCACACCGCTGGTGTACGATCTGGACTTAGAGCGGCTGGCCGTACGCTGGGCAGAATACCAGGGCCTTGCTCAGGACCAATGAAGGGTGACAGCCAGGTTGTGCCTAAACCTGGCAGTAAAACCTGCATGCCACAAACCTTTAAATTCTGACTCAAGAGCCTGGCACAAGATAAAAGCGAAATGAAAAGGTTAAAACCGGTGCACCAGACCTCTTAGGTTTAATACCTGAGCCAGTATACTGGCAGTCTCAGGTAAGTGGGTATCATACACTTCAGAAATATCCACACCGAGATAACCGCAACAGTTAAAGAGCTAAAAAGGACGGTTTTAATTTTATGAATAAAACAGCTTTAATTATGATTCTGGGAATCCTCGGATGTGGTAAAGCATTTGCAGCCACTGAATTACAGCTCCAGCAAAAACGCGTTATGCATTTCTGTGCCAATGCCAGCCTTCCGTTGTTGATTGCCGGTACAACTTATGCGAATACGTCTGACAATGGACGACCAGAAAAAGAAAGAGTGGCAATCCTGAAAAATTCAGTTGCAAGCTCGACAGCTTATAAAATGGCATCTCCCGGAGTTCAGATGGCCATGATGAGCGTGGTGGAAGATATTGCCGATCCGAAAGAATTAGCTCTACATCAAAAAGAAGTTAGACGTCTTGGGGCTAGTTATCTTTCCGACAGCGGTGTTTCATGGGCTTCAAAAACTGTTTCACCATTTACAGCCTGGTGTAACTTTAACCGTTTAGAAAGTTAAGGCTGGCAAGGCGGTTTCTGTTCAGGAAAGTTACTTTCCGTGCGGGGACCGTAAGATACAGATAAAGCTTAAGGCCTTTGAATTTTTGGAAAGCATTTGAAAATTTCATTGCGCTTGTCTGATATGAAACAGCCCCTGCATTTCTGCAAAGGCTGAAAGAGTGTGTACGGACTTTGGAAGGAGTGATGATATACGCCTGAGCCATCCCATCACCGCAGACAGGGTAATTAACCCTGACTAAAGCTTTCACCTATTCCGTCGCTCGCAAGCGGCTTTCGCACACTAACGAAGGTATGGCCTTTCGTCGGTGTTAAATTTTTCAAACTTTGCTTACTTTGTCAAGGAAGGTGACCGCAGTAGCAGGCACAACTACTTTAATCTGTATGAATAATAAGGTAGAACCGGCCAGTGAATGAATGCTTACCCTGAAATCAGGCGGACAACCTTCAGGAATATTGATAGCAAGACTGAATCTCTCGCTGCGGCGATAAACATTTCGCCATAACCCTGAACGAGAGTGGTTCATCCATCATATACAGGAGCGTTACATGCGCAAATTTAAGTACATAATCTGTCACCAGTGCGAAGGCCACGGGACCATGGAAAACCCGGCCTTTGAAAATGGATTCACCCAATCAGAAATGGCTGAGTGGGAGCCAGAAATGCGTGAAAAGTATTTTGCCGGAGCATTTGATGTTCGCTGTAACGTTTGTGCCGGTGACGGTAAGCTCAGCGTACCAAACGTAGCGGCTATGTCTTTTTCAGAACGACGGGTTCTGGCAGCACGGCGGCGTGATGAGCGTCTTCAGGCTGCTGATGAACGGCTGTCCCGCCAGGAACGAGCAATGGGGTACTGAGGTGCTACAGCAAAGATGAAAATGACGAAGCCAAAACCGGTAAGCCGGATGAAAAGACCGTTTATTAGTGAGCTTGCAGAGCTGGGTTTATCGGGTGAAATTCTTTCAATTCGAACTGACGGCATGCAGGGGACGCTCATACCCGATCTTACCGCAGGGGTGAGTGAAGCAGGCCGTGTGAAAACCGGCAACTGGGTAATCTCTGACAAGAGAACCTTCGACCATGTCGTTCTGTGTGTTGAAAGACAAGATGAGAACCATGATGTGTACGTAGGTAAATTCATCCAGTTACATGTAGCCGCTAATAAGAGCCTTAAGATCGTCGAAATGGGCGATGTGAAACTGGTGGCCATAACCAGCTCGATTCCTACCACTTTTAATGGTGGGATAAAGAGATACAAAGGGGTTACGTATGTGTCACTTTCCCAAACAGCTCAAACCACTATCGACTTCCCGAAGCGTATCTACAAAGAGGGCCAGGAATGTACTTCTGTCACCAGTCCTGACCAAGGTCCTTTCGCCCGGGATGTTAGGTTGAATTGCTACGGGCGATGTGTTGTCACCGGCGTAAGGTCCCCCTGGCGTACTGAGGCCGCGCACTTAACGCCACGTCATGAAGAAGGCATTCCCGACGTAACGAACGGAATTTTACTTCGCCGTGATATCCATACACTGTTCGACAATGACCATTGCGCCATAAACCCTGACACTATGAAAATTTACTTCAGCCGGGAGGCCCGGGAGTTGGATGATGATCTCCTGAAATGGCATGGGAATGAGATAGAGACGACACGCATGCAGGTTCCGGTTAACATCGAAAACCTTCGGATACGATGGCAAAAATTTAAGGCTAAGGATCGTCAGCGTAAATAAAGCCATAAGCTGAACCACGGCGAGGATTAGTCTTGTTCACTAAATGACAGCGAGAGATTAAATGCAAACCCAAAAAGAAATTACAGTTGGCCAGATCTGGGAAGAAGTGGATCCAAGACTGATCCGGAAAGTGCGGGTTGTTGAGGTGGCCTCGTTAGAAGGGCCCAAAGGCATCCTTATCGAAAACGTGGAGTCTGGTCGTAAGAACTGGGCGTCGTCATCCCGCTTTAATGGAAAGCGTGGAGGGTATCGTCTTATTTCCTGACGGTTTTGCCAATATGGGAAACTGAAGAGGTTGAAACCATCCCGGTGAGGGAGCATATCTGGTAAAGAAGAGTCTTTAAAAAGGTTTTACGCGACCTGGGATAATAAACGGGAAAACGATACCCAAAAAAAGAATACAGCGATGATAACGATAAGGAATGGTAAGGGCTTCAATATTTTGAGAAATGCCCTGGCTTCCTTTGCATCTGCATTTCTAATCAAACTGTCCACATAGGGATCACAGCTCTTAGGTTCTGAATTTTTCATATGTTCTGTACCTGAAATTGATTCCGTATGAGAAAAGGCCACCGAAGTGGCCTCTATCAAAACTGGTGGCAAAAGTTAGATCAGGAAATCATCAAGACTTTTACCGGCTGCAATTTGTTCTGCCAGAGCTTTGGGGGTACGGCCCTGTCCAGTCCACGTTTTTGTTTCGCCATTTTCATCAGTAAATGAGTATTTGGCCGGGCGTGGTCCACGGCTTTTCTTGGTAGCCGTAGATTTGGCCTGGAATGAGCCAAGCAGCTCTTCCGGGTTGATACCATCTTCTTCCATTAACTTACGCAGGGCGTCAAGTTTCTCCTGACGAGCTTGCAGTTCGGCAGCTTTGGATGATTCTTCCTGACGGCACTGTTGCAAATAGTCGGTGGTGATAAACTTATCATCCCCTTTTGCTGATGGAGCTGCACATGAACCCATTCAAAGGCCGGCATTTTCAGCGTGACATCATTCTGTGGGCCGTACGCTGGTACTGCAAATACGGCATCAGTTACCGTGAGCTGCAGGAGATGCTGGCTGAACGCGGAGTGAATGTCGATCACTCCACGATTTACCGCTGGGTTCAGCGTTATGCGCCTGAAATGGAAAAACGGCTGCGCTGGTACTGGCGTAACCCTTCCGATCTTTGCCCGTGGCACATGGATGAAACCTACGTGAAGGTCAATGGCCGCTGGGCGTATCTGTACCGGGCCGTCGACAGCCGGGGCCGCACTGTCGATTTTTATCTCTCCTCCCGTCGTAACAGCAAAGCTGCATACCGGTTTCTGGGTAAAATCCTCAACAACGTGAAGAAGTGGCAGATCCCGCGATTCATCAACACGGATAAAGCGCCCGCCTATGGTCGCGCGCTTGCTCTGCTCAAACGCGAAGGCCGGTGCCCGTCTGACGTTGAACACCGACAGATTAAGTACCGGAACAACGTGATTGAATGCGATCATGGCAAACTGAAACGGATAATCGGCGCCACGCTGGGATTTAAATCCATGAAGACGGCTTACGCCACCATCAAAGGTATTGAGGTGATGCGTGCACTACGCAAAGGCCAGGCCTCAGCATTTTATTATGGTGATCCCCTGGGCGAAATGCGCCTGGTAAGCAGAGTTTTTGAAATGTAAGGCCTTTGAATAAGACAAAAGGCTGCCTCATCGCTAACTTTGCAACAGTGCCTTTCACCCTCGATGCCAACCACGTCAGGTGGCAAATTTTCGACATTAACCGCGACGATGCTAAATTTCATGGAGAAGTGCGTGGGTGAAATAGCCGGTCGTCAGTCATAAAGGGCAGGGGAGTACCGTTGGCCCGGCGTTCGATAGTACCGTCCGGATACTGCCAGATATCGGCGTCCAGGGAGATGTCCTGAAGCGCGGTGTCCGGAATTTCAGGTTTGTGTCTCTACAAAGACTAACTATCAGAAAAACTCATCGAGCATCAAATGAAACTGCAATTTATTCATATCAGGATTATCAATACCATATTTTTGAAAAAGCCGTTTCTGTAATGAAGGAGAAAATTCACCGAGGCAGTTCCATAGGATGGCAAGATCCTGGTATCGGTCTGCGATTCCGACTCGTCCAACATCAATACAACCTATTAATTTCCCCTCGTCAAAAATAAGGTTATCAAGTGAGAAATCACCATGAGTGACGACTGAATCCGGTGAGAATGGCAAAAGCTTATGCATTTCTTTCCAGACTTGTTCAACAGGCCAGCCATTACGCTCGTCATCAAAATCACTCGCATCAACCAAACCGTTATTCATTCGTGATTGCGCCTGAGCGAGACGAAATACGCGATCGCTGTTAAAAGGACAATTACTAACAGGAATCGAATGCAACCGGCGCAGGAACGCTGCCAGCGCATCAACAATATTTTCACCTGAATCAGGATATTCTTCTAATACCTGGAATGCTGTTTTCCCGGGGAGCGCAGTGGTGAGTAACCATGCATCATCAGGAGTACGGATAAAATGCTTGATGGTCGGAAGAGGCATAAATGCCGTCAGCCAGTTTAGTCTGACCATCTCATCTGTAACATCATTGGCAACGCTACCTTTGCCATGTTTCAGAAACAACTCTGGCGCATCGGGCTTCCCATACAATCGATAGATTGTCGCACCTGATTGCCCGACATTATCGCGAGCCCATTTATACCCATATAAATCAGCATCCAGGTTGGAATTTAATCGCGGCCTCGAGCAAGACGTTTCCCGTTGAATATGGCTCATAACACCCCTTGTATTACTGTTTATGTAAGCAGACAGTTTTATTGTTCATGATGATATATTTTTATCTTGTGCAATGTAACATCAGAGATTTTGAGACACAACGTGGATTTGTTGAATAAATCGGGCACTGTTGCAAAGTTAGCGATGAGGCAGCCTTTTGTCTTATTCAAAGGCCTTACATTTCAAAAACTCTGCTTACCAGGCGCATTTCGCCCAGGGGATCACCATAATAAAATGCTGAGGCCTGGCCTTTGCGTAGTGCACGCATCACCTCAATACCTTTGATGGTGGCGTAAGCCGTCTTCATGGATTTAAATCCCAGCGTGGCGCCGATTATCCGTTTCAGTTTGCCATGATCGCATTCAATCACGTTGTTCCGGTACTTAATCTGTCGGTGTTCAACGTCAGACGGGCACCGGCCTTCGCGTTTGAGCAGAGCAAGCGCGCGACCATAGGCGGGCGCTTTATCCGTGTTGATGAATCGCGGGATCTGCCACTTCTTCACGTTGTTGAGGATTTTACCCAGAAACCGGTATGCAGCTTTGCTGTTACGACGGGAGGAGAGATAAAAATCGACAGTGCGGCCCCGGCTGTCGACGGCCCGGTACAGATACGCCCAGCGGCCATTGACCTTCACGTAGGTTTCATCCATGTGCCACGGGCAAAGATCGGAAGGGTTACGCCAGTACCAGCGCAGCCGTTTTTCCATTTCAGGCGCATAACGCTGAACCCAGCGGTAAATCGTGGAGTGATCGACATTCACTCCGCGTTCAGCCAGCATCTCCTGCAGCTCACGGTAACTGATGCCGTATTTGCAGTACCAGCGTACGGCCCACAGAATGATGTCACGCTGAAAATGCCGGCCTTTGAATGGGTTCATGTGCAGCTCCATCAGCAAAAGGGGATGATAAGTTTATCACCACCGACTATTTGCAACAGTGCCCCCTGATGCACCTGCTAGGCTTCCGCTTCGCGCCGCGCATCCGCGACCTCGGCGAAACCAAGCTGTACGTGCCGCAGGGCGTGCAAGCCTACCCGACGTTGCGCCCGCTGATCGGCGGCACCCTGAACATCAAGCACGTGCGTGCCCACTGGGACGACATCCTGCGCCTGGCCAGCTCGATCAAGCAGGGCACCGTCACCGCCTCGCTGATGCTGCGCAAGCTCGGCAGCTACCCGCGCCAGAACGGACTGGCCGTGGCCCTGCGCGAGCTGGGCCGGATCGAGCGCACGCTGTTCATCCTGGACTGGCTGCAAAGTGTTGAACTGCGCCGCCGCGTGCATGCCGGCCTGAACAAAGGTGAGGCGCGCAACTCGCTGGCCAGGGCGGTGTTCTTCAACCGCCTTGGGGAAATCAGGGATCGGAGCTTCGAGCAGCAGCGCTACCGGGCCAGCGGCCTCAACCTGGTGACGGCGGCTATCGTGCTGTGGAACACGGTGTACCTGGAACGCGCCACCCAGGGGTTGGTCGAGGCCGGCAAGCCGGTGGACGGCGAGCTGCTGCAATTCCTGTCGCCGCTGGGCTGGGAGCACATCAACCTAACCGGCGATTACGTCTGGCGGCAGAGCCGCAGACTGGAAGACGGGAAGTTTCGGCCCTTACGGATGCCCGGAAAACCTTAGCGTACGATTTTTTCCGAATTCTGCGGGCTCCCCCTTTGCATCATCTGCGGCATTGTAGTTGCAGTTCGAGGTTATTAATCTTGGACAGAAAATGCTGTATGTCCAGTCAGCCGGAGAATTATACTAGCGACCATGATCATCACAGGAAGAACACGTAACAGATGGCAACTGAGTGGGTAGATGTGGCTGATAATGCCGTTAAAATTGGGCTGGGTGCATTAATCACCATTGTTGGTGGCTGGATTACACTGAAATTAACACACTGCCACGAAATAAGAAAAGATGCAATAGCTCAGCGACTGCGGGATATAGATAAAAAAACTGACCGCTATATAGATTTTCTTTCTTCATCGCAAACGCTAATGCAGAAATATCTTTATGAATCATGTGATCCAAGTAGCAAGGACTACACCAATTATATGCGGTTGCATAATATTGTAAGCCTGACATCCTCCCCTGAATTGCGAATCTATGCTTTTGATACTCAGTCCAAAGTATCGCAATTTATCCTGCTCAGAAAGCCCAACGAACCAGAGGTTATTGATTCCTGTCGCAATGCCGCGAGAAACGCCGTTTCTGTGCTTCAGGGGGCAGTGAGTGCTGAATTGCTTCAGGATAAAGCAGCACTTCAGGACAAACAACATGCATGGTGGGCTTTCTGGCGAAAATAAAGCAGAACAGTGGAGGAAGAGCCATTTATCCAAGTAGCGAAAGACAGTTAAAGCCTTGGGAAAAAATGTCGATAATCCGAGCAATATTCTATCGTAGGAAGAAAAATGGAAATAGTATCATTTAAAGTTTCTCAGTATAGGTCTATTTCAGGGGAGATATCCTCTGATAACTTTAATGGATTAACCATTGTTGGGCAAAACAACAGTGGTAAAACAAACCTATTAAAAGCTATGAGGGTTTTTTTTGAAGGAAAATTTAATCCTGACTTATATGACTATGAAAAAGATAAGCCACATGGTGTTAAGCAAGGACAAACTAGTTTTGCTGTAAGATTTACTTTTTCTGAAAGTGAGCTAGATGATGTCTCTGAGGATTTGAGCCAAGACGATGATGATGACGATGATGACTCGATTATTGAACTTGGTGTTTTAGGGGAGCAAGAAGAGCCTAGTAATTCTATTTCATTTGATGATGGCAGCTCTAAACAACAAGAATCAAAACCAACTCAATCAAGAGGCAGAAAGCTAAGTTTGAGAGATAGATATTTGCAGCTGTTTAACATGATTGATGACTCCAGGTTAAAGTCACCTCAAAACGAAGTGACCGTACATCTGACAATATCTAATAAAAACAATTACTTTTACACTGTCTTTAAAGGTTACAAGAGGAAACCTGAAGTAACTTCCTCCATGTATACATCTGTTGAAAGAAGGTTCATAGAAAAAATACTTTCTAGTTTTGAGTGTGTGTATATACCATCGTCAAAAAGTATTGATGATATATATCATAATCTATTAGTTCCATATGTTAGGAGTGAAGTAGCTTCAGCCATGAAAACATCGGTTCAAGTGATTCATGATAAACTGTTGGAAGTATCTGAAAAGATAACAAATGAAATGATTCTAAGCGGTATAGATGACTGTAGCTTTATTATTAAAGCTCCGCCATCTCTTGATGAGTTATTTGGTCGCTTTGAGGTTTCAATAAAAGATACTATTGAGAATGTGATATCGAGTAAAGGTATGGGGCTACAATGCTTATCTTTATTTTCTTCATTTAAATCTATTTCAGAGAGAAAACTTACTCTAGGTAAGAAAACGATTTGGATGGTTGAGGAGCCTGAGTCTTTCTTGCATCCCTCATTAGGCCGGTCATGTAATCACATTTTCAAATCACTGATGGATGTTGCTTATGTTCTTATTACAACTCATTCCTTATCATTTGTCAGTGATGAGCCAAGTAAGATCATTGAGTTATATAAAGATGACGCCGGTGTTACAAAAGATAAAAAGCATGAAAAAAGATTTAATGCAGTTGCAAGCATAAGAGAAAATCTTGGGGTCAGATTTTCTGATTTCTTTAACATATCAAGTAGTGCAGTTTTCGTTGAAGGTATCACCGACAAACAATATATAGAATCAATATTGAAATTGACATCTGAAGATGATGAGTTTAAGAACAGATGGCCTTTTCTGAGGAGTGCTAAAGTTGATGAGTTTGGTGGAGTCAGTCAACTTGGGGGATTCTTGAAAGGGTGCTACGAGTTTATTTCTAAAGATGTCCCCGTAATATCTGTTTTTGACGGTGATGAAGCTGGGGTCAAAGAAAGAACCAGATTACAAAGCTACTTTGGTAAAAAACAAATTAGATTTGAGTCAAATAAAGACTATATTTCTGTAAGAAGTGGTTTTGCTATTGAAGGCCTCTTCCCTGACGATTTCATTTCTGACGCAATGGAAACCCATCCGTCGTGGTTTATCGGAGGAAAATCTGTTGATGCCGATGATGTAATTGAACCATTCAAAGTGCAAGATAATAAAAAAACTAACTTATTAAATTTCTTCCTGGAAAAATGTCGTGTTCAACCTATATGCGGTTGGATTTCTCGGTGGGAAAAGGTGTTTAACGTCATAGACTCAGCCTTGCGAGATAAAAGTGAATCCATCACAAACAAAAAACGAACCGAAGATACTTCCGGTAACACTTCAGATCATCAAGCTGCATAATCGATTGTGTGCACCAAGGTTGCACATACACCTGATTAATCAAGAGTGAGACCATAACAAGCCTATATCAGATAACAGCCCTCTTCATAAGAGGGCTGTCTTTTTCGCGGGCATCGTACTTGGGTTCCACTTGGAAAATGGAAAACATCCTACGCTAAGAGCGTTTTTTAAACAACCGGCTTGTTGGTTTTTACGAGATACTGTGCAGTTGAAGGAACAAGATAAAGGAATTAAAGACCCTTTAGTACCATACTTTCATGAAATTTTCCCATATTTTCTTTTAGATCGTGCAACAGCGAAAAGACGTAGGAATTGGCTTGATTAGCCGCAATACTATTTCTGGACAGAATGGCGAGGAATTAAACGAGAGACGTAAAAAAGGCCGCTTACGCGACCTCAGCCTTTTGCGGTTTTGGCTTGGTGATATACCACGATAGACAACCGACAATAAAACTCATGAACATTCCAGTAAAACGATCATCAATGCCTGGAAACAGGCAACCGACAAACATCGCAACAGGGAAAGGAAGAAGTAAACAGCGCCCCAAAATGCTCATAAAATCCATAAATCCTCCTTTGTTAAAGGGCAGGAAGCGGTGCACTTCCTGCCCTTAGTTACGTTTCCGCAGTCATCAGTCGATGAACTGACGGATCAGTTCCAGAACTGCAATCAGCGCGTTTGCAACGGCGACCACAGCCCTGAGAACGATGATTAACAGGTTAATCATCCGTTTCTCCAGGTTGATACTGGAGGAAGTCGCCGTTGCTTGCTCATACATCGCCTGTCACAACGGCTCTCTCACATTGTTGGATGTAGAGTACCTTCCTCCTGCCAGAGCACTGAACACAGCACCACCTGTTTGTTCAGCCAGGACTTTAATTCGTTCATACCCAGATAGCGCAGGGTTTAGAAGCAAGGGAGGCACACTGTACAGCGCCAACGCAAAGATTATACAGATGCACGCATAAAATTCATTTAAAGAAATGGCCATTGACAGACAATCTGAAGTCAAACTAGACAACTGGTGTCTAGTGCCATAATATTGTGGATGTTGGATGTAGAGTATCTTCCTCCAGTCAGAGCCACCAACTCAGGACTGGAAAACACGAAAAAGCCCGATTACCAGTCGGGTTTTTTTGTGCCTGTCGTTCGACTGTTCTTCCGTTTTTTCCCTTCATTTGGGGGATTTTTCTTTCATTTTTTGTTGCGACCAATACTGCTGTTCGCGTTGGCCAACTGTGTAATGGCGTTACTGACATTTAAGTCCATTGTCAGAAATAACACCGTTCAGAACATCTATATAAGGGCATGTACAGAAGTAAGCTTAACGATTAACGAACATTTAGATCAAAATCTCTTAGCTGAAATTATTGGTAAAATAAGGAAGTAAAGGCAGGTGTTCTCTAATGCTTTAGATATTTACGTGGTGTACACTCATAGTATTGTCTGAAAAGGCATACAAAGTACGATGTACTACTAAACCCACACATTTCAGACACATATTTTATCGGATGATTTTGCTTTAACAATTTAATGGCGAGCGACATCCTAGTATCAAGTAATATTTTACTGAAAGAAGTGTTTTCTAATAATAGCTTTTTCTTTATTAAGCTCTCGCTCATGTAAAGATAATCAGCTAAATCTCTCAATTTCCAGTGTTTAGAAACATCTGAAAGAAGAATGCTTCGAACTTTTCCTGCTCTGTGGATAACTTGCAGAGTTTATTAAGTATCATTGCAGCAAAGATGAAATCAATGATTTATCAAAAATGATTGAAAGGTGGTTGTAAATAATGTTACAATGTGTGAGAAGCAGTCTAAATTCTTCGTGAAATAGTGATTTTTGAAGCTAATAAAAAACACACGTGGAATTTAGGGATTTATTACAGCGGCGACAGCGGCTATGGGCCGCACTTTAAAGCGATAGGCGATGAATTTGGTCCGGTCGATCTGGCGATCATGGAGAACGGGCAGTATGACCAGGACTGGAAATATATTCACATGATGCCGGATGAAACAGCTCAGGCCGCCGACGACCTGCGCGCTCGCGCGGTGCTGCCTGGGCATGCAGGACGATTCGTTTTGGCGAAACACAGCTGGGATGAACCGTATCAACGGCTGGCGGCTGCCAGCGAAGGAAGGGCCTGGCGTCTGCTGACGCCTGTGCAGGGCGAGCCGGTGTGGGTCGCCGATAAGACGCAATCATTTAACGCCTGGTGGCGCTAAGCGCCAGTGCAGTATCAGAGGAGAGAGCATATGACGATTTCCGCTCAGGTGATTGATACTATCGTCGAGTGGATTGATGACAACCTGCATCAACCGCTGCGTATTGATGATATCGCTCGCCATGCCGGGTATTCGAAATGGCATCTGCAACGGCTGTTTTTACAGTATAAAGGGGAGAGCCTGGGGCGCTATATTCGCGAAAGGAAGCTGCTGCTGGCCGCCCGCGATCTGCGTGACACCGATCAGCGGGTCTACGATATCTGCCTGAAGTATGGCTTCGATTCGCAACAGACCTTTACCCGCGTCTTCACCCGGACCTTCAATCTGCCGCCGGGCGCCTACCGTAAAGAGAACCACAGTCGCGCCCACTGAGGCGCGCCCTTCCTGGTTTAGCGTTCGAGCGAAAACCAGCGACGCCACACCCAGCGCAGCACCAGATACTCAATGGCGCCCAGTGCTAAGAACCACAAACAAAACAACACCGTATAAAGCTGGTTGAGATCCATCATATGGAATGTCTCAACCAGCTTTTGCGCCAGCGTCAGGCCCAGCGACGGCGCGGGCAACAGCAGACAGGAGAGCAGAGCCAGGAGCAGGATCCCGGGTGTTTTTATCTTACCGTCAAACTCGGCTGGGATTTCGTACAACCAAGGATAGTGGGTACGCTTAAACCCCAACTTTTGGTTGTCTTTGTAGCCATCCTTTAACGCCAGTGTCTTTAATTTTTTGGTCGGCAGGTTTGGCTGAGTCGGGAAGTCTAGCTCGATGATCTCATCACTTGGGGTGATACCTTCTTCCTTCAGATAATCCTTAAATGCCGCCATATAGCTGGCGCGCACACCAAAAATATTCAAGGTTTCCAGCTTATCCAAGTGCAGACCTTTTGGGCGCTGATTTGGCTTTTCATCCATGTGCCACGGGCAAAGATCGGAAGGGTTACGCCAGTACCAGCGCAGCCGTTTTTCCATTTCAGGCGCATAACGCTGAACCCAGCGGTAAATCGTGGAGTGATCGACATTCACTCCGCGTTCAGCCAGCATCTCCTGCAGCTCACGGTAACTGATGCCGTATTTGCAGTACCAGCGTACGGCCCACAGAATGATGTCACGCTGAAAATGCCGGCCTTTGAATGGGTTCATGTGCAGCTCCATCAGCAAAAGGGGATGATAAGTTTATCACCACCGACTATTTGCAACAGTGCCTAAAAATCGACCATACAGAGAGGGAAACCACCGGAGTGGTGGGAAAAGCAGAAAGGCTCACGTGGCATAAGGCGTGGACAATGGTATCGACTGGTTTTTCAATTTCCTATACGTGAACTATTGAAGTAATCAATCAAATTTTATAGGCTGATAGCCAAGTAACAACCACCAATGATATGCCAGGTAAAATCAGGGGACGTAAAATGAGTACTCTTGATGTTCAGAAGCTCAAGGATGATGCCGTCGAATGGGCCTTAACTCATGGTGTTGCTTTCAAGGAATCGTCGTATTCCGCAGTGCATACCCCGTTTACCCTGACACCAACACCTATCAGCCGTAAATCCTATCAGTACTTAAAGAATGCAACAGGAATACTCAGCAAATTAATCTATTCAGTTTCTGAGGATCATGATTTTTTGTACTCTGCGATTTATCCCATCAAGGCCGGGAATGCCTTCTTTTCAGCCCTCCTGAACATGCATCAACAAATCCATTCATCATCAAGGCATGCTCCTCGATTACCATTACTCATTATGCGTAGCGACTTTATGGATGATAATCGTGATGGGTTCAGGCTTATAGAGTTCAATGGTATAGCTGCAGGAATGGGGCCGTTTGGTCAGCGGATACATGATCTGCATCACTATCTACAACGGCAATATCCCGCTGTCTTTTCTGATTTATCGAATCAGGCAACAGGGGCGCTTGTCGACAATCAAGCGATCGAAGGGTTATCAGCAGCGATTTGTCAGGCAACTTGCAGAATTAAGCAGGAGTTCGGAGACCCCGGCCCTGCCAGGTTCCTGATGATTGTGCAGGAGAATGAAAATAATGTGTTTGATCAACACTTGCTTGAGCTCGCCCTCCAGCAAAAAGGAATCGAAACGCATCGCAGGACTTTTCGTGAACTGCATAATCAATTGAGTACAGGCGCCGACAACAGGCTCATTCTCGAGGGTGTAGGCCCACTTGATACCGTCTACTTACGTGCCGGATATCAGTATTCTGATTATGAAGCATTCAATATCGATGAGCAGGAGTGTTGTCAGGCGCTGATGGCGACCCGAGTATTCATTGAGCAGCACCGGGTTGCAGTGAACGCCACAGTTGGCCAGCAACTGGCGACCAGCAAGCGAGTACAAATGCTGCTCTCGCAATTGGGTTACGACGAGTTTGTCGCATTTGGATTAACACTGCAGGAAGCTAAAATAGCAAAAACGATACTGGGTGAGATGTTACCCATCAGCCCGGATAGTATCAACCTTGCAAAAGAGTCTCCTTCGGAAACCTGGGTTCTCAAAAATCAGGGTGAAGGCGGGGGGCATTGTCTGTTTGGTGCGGATATCCTGACAAAACTGACGGAACTCACTCCACAACAATATCAGTCCTGGTCGCTGATGCGCCGTTTACACCCTCAGCCCCGAGCTATGCCCACCTTGATTGTGCGTAAAGGGGAGTTGCATAAGGTGAATGATTTGATAAGCGAACTTGGAATGTTCTCCGTGCAGACAGATAACAATCCCTCCAGTGCTGAGCACAGTTTTGCTGGATATCTAATTCGTAGCAAATCAGCTGAATCGACAGAGGGAGGGGTCCATAGTGGACAAGGTGTTTTAGACTCGCTGGTATACAGCGATTAGTCCCTTTCAAGGGGGCTGAAATCTGGTTATATGAAAGCATGCGGTAAGTGGTGTTTTAGCCCCAGTGGAGATGATGCTGTTTCTAGACTGAGTCGTAGTAAGCTAATAATAGTATTATAAATGAAGCCATGAGGGTATTTACAGGGCATATCTTATTAAGGGAACAACAGCAAAAACTGCTGCTATAAGAGGCTGCACCCAAAGTTCTTCAAGGTTCACATCATCGCTGCTGGGTCGATGCTGTTTCAGTTACGGGTCAATTTTCAATACCATTAGCTGTTCCTGTGACTACGGTCATTACGCGCTGTCGACATCAATTTGTACAGCAAACAGTCTTAGCGTGGGATATTTAATGAGATGGTCACTCCCTCCTTCCCGGTACTATGCTGAGGACAGGCTTTCATTCGGAGAACTATCATGGAAAACATTGCGCTCATTGGTATCGATCTGGGTAAAAACTCTTTCCATATTCATTGCCAGGATCGTCGCGGGAAGGCTGTTTACCGTAAAAAATTTACCCGGCCAAAGTTGATCGAATTTTTGGCGACATGCCCCGCTACAACCATCGCAATGGAAGCCTGTGGCGGTTCTCACTTTATGGCACGCAAGTTGGAAGAGTTGGGGCATTCCCCAAAGCTGATATCACCACAATTTGTCCGCCCGTTCGTTAAAAGCAATAAAAACGACTTTGTCGACGCCGAAGCTATTTGTGAAGCTGCATCGCGTCCGTCTATGCGTTTTGTGCAGCCCAGAACGGAATCTCAGCAGGCAATGCGGGCTCTGCATCGTGTCCGTGAATCCCTGGTTCAGGATAAGGTAAAAACAACCAATCAAATGCATGCTTTTCTGCTGGAATTTGGCATTAGCGTTCCCCGAGGAGCTGCCGTTATTAGCCGACTGAGTACCATTCTTGAGGACAGTAGTTTGCCTCTTTACCTCAGCCAGTTATTGCTGAAATTACAACAGCATTATCACTATCTTGTTGAGCAGATTAAAGATTTGGAATCCCAGTTGAAACGAAAGTTGGACGAAGATGAGGTTGGACAGCGCTTGCTGAGCATTCCCTGCGTCGGAACACTGACAGCGAGTACTATTTCAACTGAGATTGGCGACGGGAAGCAGTACGCCAGCAGCCGTGACTTTGCGGCGGCAACAGGGCTTGTACCTCGGCAGTACAGCACGGGAGGTAGGACGACATTGCTGGGAATTAGTAAGCGAGGTAATAAAAAGATCCGAACTTTGTTGGTTCAATGTGCCAGGGTATTCATACAAAAACTGGAACACCAGTCTGGCAAATTGGCCGATTGGGTCAGGGATTTACTGTGCCGGAAAAGCAACTTTGTCGTCACTTGTGCTCTGGCAAACAAGCTGGCCAGAATAGCCTGGGCCCTAACGGCACGACAGCAAACTTATGTAGCATAACGGCAGAAATACACCGGTTTAAAGAATTACTGATCTGGTTTTGCGAATACTGATATTGATGATACTAACGGCCCACCGGCCTGTTGAGGAACCTGTAAAACGGAAAGGCTCATTGAAGCCGTATATTTTCTGGAGGTTCATCAGGCGCGGAACTCATCAAGGCGCGGGAATAAAATCCCATTCAGACGCCGGATAGATTCAAGGGCACTGTTGCAAATAGTCGGTGGTGATAAACTTATCATCCCCTTTTGCTGATGGAGCTGCACATGAACCCATTCAAAGGCCGGCATTTTCAGCGTGACATCATTCTGTGGGCCGTACGCTGGTACTGCAAATACGGCATCAGTTACCGTGAGCTGCAGGAGATGCTGGCTGAACGCGGAGTGAATGTCGATCACTCCACGATTTACCGCTGGGTTCAGCGTTATGCGCCTGAAATGGAAAAACGGCTGCGCTGGTACTGGCGTAACCCTTCCGATCTTTGCCCGTGGCACATGGATGAAACCTACGTGAAGGTCAATGGCCGCTGGGCGTATCTGTACCGGGCCGTCGACAGCCGGGGCCGCACTGTCGATTTTTATCTCTCCTCCCGTCGTAACAGCAAAGCTGCATACCGGTTTCTGGGTAAAATCCTCAACAACGTGAAGAAGTGGCAGATCCCGCGATTCATCAACACGGATAAAGCGCCCGCCTATGGTCGCGCGCTTGCTCTGCTCAAACGCGAAGGCCGGTGCCCGTCTGACGTTGAACACCGACAGATTAAGTACCGGAACAACGTGATTGAATGCGATCATGGCAAACTGAAACGGATAATCGGCGCCACGCTGGGATTTAAATCCATGAAGACGGCTTACGCCACCATCAAAGGTATTGAGGTGATGCGTGCACTACGCAAAGGCCAGGCCTCAGCATTTTATTATGGTGATCCCCTGGGCGAAATGCGCCTGGTAAGCAGAGTTTTTGAAATGTAAGGCCTTTGAATAAGACAAAAGGCTGCCTCATCGCTAACTTTGCAACAGTGCCGCGCGACGAGCAGCAGCACCAGGAGCAGAAGCACGTCGAGAAAAAGCAACAGCAGATCGAGCAGCGCCCACGGCGGGCCGCTCGCATCGGATAAGTCGAAAAATCCGGCTAAAGTGGCCGAGCTGCACATCAGGCCGCGCGGTTTTCCTCCCTGATCGCCGGCGCGGTTTCTTCCTCCCTGAACCGCATGCAGACTTGCCGCCTCGGACACCCCGAGGCGGTTTTTTTTCGCCTCGCTCGAGCATCGCCGCATCCGACGATGCCGAGACGACCAGGCCGCGCACGTCGAGCTGCAGCATCGCCATTGCCGACGATGGCACCAGGTCGCCGGCGGTGGCCACCGACCTCGAGCTCGCATCGCCACATCCGACGATGCGCGCCGGCGTCGACCATCGCCAGGTCTGACGATGGCGGCCGCCCTGCCCTGGATCTCGCATCGCCATTTCTGGCGATGAGATCCACGGAGCGGCCATTTAGACCCGCCAATAACGACCCGGCCAAGATAAATCGCATGACGGCCTTTTTGGCCGGGGGTAGCATGACCGGACACTTTGCGTATGCCCAAAGGAGCCCGCAAGTATGCGCAGGACGAAGCCAGTAGCCGCGCCGATGGTGGCGCGGGTCTATCTGCGCGTCAGCACCGACGCGCAGGACTTGGAACGCCAAGAGGCGATCACTACGGCCGCGAAGGCCGCCGGCTACTACGTCGCCGGCATCTACCGTGAGAAGGCATCCGGCGCACGCGCCGACCGGCCTGAGCTGCTGCGCATGATCGGCGACCTACAGCCCGGCGAGGTGGTCATTGCCGAGAAGATCGACCGCATCAGCCGCCTACCTTTGCCCGAGGCCGAGCGCCTGGTGGCCTCGATACAGGCCAAAGGCGCAAGCCTGGCCGTCCCTGGCGTGGTCGATCTATCCGACCTGGCGGCCGAGGCCCAGGGCGTCGCCAAGATCGTGCTGGAAGCCGTGCAGATCATGCTTTTTCGCCTGGCCTTGCAGATGGCCCGCGACGACTACGAGGACAGGCGCGAACGCCAGCGCCAAGGCATTGAGTTGGCCCGCCAGGCCGGGCGGTACAAGGGCCGCCGTGCTGATCCGAAGCGCCGCGCCCAAGTTGTCGCGCTGCGCAAGTCCGGCTACAGCATCAACAAGACCGCCGAGCTGGCCGGGTACAGTGCGGCCCAGGTGAAACGGATATGGGCCGAGGTCAGCCAGGCCGAAGCGAAGCAGCACGGCGCGTTCGTGGAGGACGCATTGACGGAAGCCGATGCCCTGGCCGCTGTCGGCCAGGATGAGCGCCAGGAGGAAAGGGCATGAAGAAGCCGAACCAAGACGACGAGCCGTTTTTCATCACCGAGGAGATTGCGGCCGAAATGATCGCCGGCGGCTATGAGTTCGAGCTGCCGCCCATTCCTTGCACCATCCGCCTACGCGACGTGCTGGAGCGCATGACCGATGCTGAGCTAGCATTGCAGCCGGGCGAGATCGCCGACCAGGAGCGTGAACGCTGCCGGCGCAAGCCGTGTTCAACCTCATGATCTGGTCATGGTATTTTTCATGGCACTGAGCCTGATAGTTCTTGCAAATTGTTGTCACTAAAGGGTTTTGTGTGCTTGTTTACAATCGAGTGGGAGTGACGGGCACTGGCTGGCAATGTCTAGCAACGGCAGGCATTTCGGCTGAGGGTAAAAGAACTTTCCGCTAAGCGATAGACTGTATGTAAACACAGTATTGCAAGGACGCGGAACATGCCTCATGTGGCGGCCAGGACGGCCAGCCGGGATCGGGATACTGGTCGTTACCAGAGCCACCGACCCGAGCAAACCCTTCTCTATCAGATCGTTGACGAGTATTACCCGGCATTCGCTGCGCTTATGGCAGAGCAGGGAAAGGAATTGCCGGGCTATGTGCAACGGGAATTTGAAGAATTTCTCCAATGCGGGCGGCTGGAGCATGGCTTTCTACGGGTTCGCTGCGAGTCTTGCCACGCCGAGCACCTGGTCGCTTTCAGCTGTAAGCGTCGCGGTTTCTGCCCGAGCTGTGGGGCGCGGCGGATGGCCGAAAGTGCCGCCTTGCTGGTTGATGAAGTACTGCCTGAACAACCCATGCGTCAGTGGGTGTTGAGCTTCCCGTTTCAGCTGCGTTTCCTGTTTGCCAGCCGGCCCGAGATCATGGGGTGGGTGCTGGGCATCGTTTACCGCGTCATTGCCACGCACCTGGTCAAGAAAGCGGGCCATACCCACCAAGTGGCCAAGACGGGCGCGGTCACCCTGATCCAGCGTTTTGGATCGGCGCTCAATCTGAATGTTCACTTCCACATGCTGTTTCTCGACGGTGTGTATGTCGAGCAATCCCACGGCTCAGCGCGTTTCCGCTGGGTCAAGGCGCCGACCAGCCCAGAGCTCACCCAGCTGACGCACACCATCGCCCACCGGGTGGGTCGCTATCTGGAACGGCAAGGCCTGCTGGAACGGGATGTCGAAAACAGCTATCTGGCCTCGGATGCGGTGGATGACGACCCGATGACACCCCTGCTGGGGCACTCGATCACTTACCGTATCGCTGTCGGTTCACAGGCGGGGCGAAAGGTGTTCACTTTGCAAACTCTGCCGACCAGTGGTGATCCGTTCGGTGACGGGATTGGCAAGGTAGCCGGGTCCAGCCTGCACGCCGGCGTGGCGGCCAGGGCCGATGAACGCAAGAAGCTCGAACGGCTGTGCCGGTACATCAGCCGCCCGGCGGTATCCGAGAAGCGGCTGTCGTTAACACGAGGCGGCAACGTGCGCTACCAGCTCAAGACGCCGTACCGGGACGGCACCACGCACGTCATTTTCGAACCATTGGATTTCATTGCAAGGCTGGCCGCCCTGGTACCGAAGCCCAGAGTCAACCTAACCCGCTTCCACGGGGTGTTCGCACCCAACAGTCGGCACCGGGCGTTGGTCACGCCGGCAAAACGGGGCAGGGGCAACAAGGTCAGGGTGGCTGATGAACCGGCAACACCAGCACAACGGCGAGCGTCGATGACATGGGCGCAACGGCTCAAGCGTGTTTTCAATATCGACATCGAGACCTGCAGCGGCTGCGGCGGCGCCATGAAAGTCATCGCCTGCATTGAAGACCCTATAGTGATCAAGCAGATCCTTGATCACCTGAAGCACAAAGCCGAAACCAGCGGGACCAGGGCGTTACCCGAAAGCCGGGCGCCACCGGCTGAGCTGCTCCTGGGTCTGTTTGACTGACGAGCCTGAAGGCCAACGATACCAATCAAAATGCTGCGTTCACAGCGCCGCGGCAGGGATCAGCCGTGCTGGTTGTCGGAAAAGGAGCCGCTAGTGGGAAAGAGGAGGGTAAATTTTCAGCGTTGCTGGCTCCCCGTCAGCCGGATTGGGTTGCATCGCAGGGGTGTCGAAAGAGTCAACTGCGGTCCAAAGCTGTTGGACTTGGGTGAAAAGGGCGTTTATTCTTCCTATACGTGCCGCGTTCCAGGCGGCGACTATGAGGGCTATGTCGATGCCCATGTGCGCCGGCTGGAGGCGCTACGCCGGGCCGGTATCGTCGAGCGGATCGACGCCGACCAATGGCGCATCCCCGATGATCTGGTCAGCCGTGCCGCCGCCCATGACGCCGGCCGAGACAGTCAGGCCAGCGTTCGCGTCCTTTCCCCGGTCGATCTGAACAAACAGATCGGATCGGACGGCGCGACCTGGCTGGACCGGCGGCTGATCCACGGCGAGACGGCCGACCTTGCGCCAACCGGCTTCGGGCAACAAGTCCGCGAAGCCATGGACCAGCGCCGCGAGCACCATATCGAACAGGGCGACGCCACCCGCAGCCGGGACAGCCGCGTCTTCTACCGGCGCAACCTTCTCGCCATCCTGCGGGAGCGCGAGGTAGTCGGCGTCGGATCGGATATGGCTTTGAGTAAGGGCCTGCCGTTCCGCGCCGCCACGGACGGCGAGAGCGTCAGCGGCAAGTTTACCGGAACCGTGCATCTATCGAGCGGCAAGTTCGCCGTGGTCGAGAAATCCCATGAGTTCACCCTTGTCCCGTGGCGGCCGATCATCGACCGCCAACTCGGCCGCGAGGTTATGGGCATCGTGCAGGGCGGGTCGGTGTCGTGGCAGTTAGGGCGGCAGAGGGGGCTGGAACGCTGAGTGCGCCCATGCCGCATTGCGAAGCAAAAGATAATCGGATAAAATGTAGCAATTCATATTCGTAAGCGTGGAGTAATCAGATGGGAAATTCCAAGTCAGCAGACAAGTAAGCCGCAACAACCAGTATTGTTGTTGCGGCGCTCTGTAAGGCTAGTCTCATCTGATTGCTGACGAGCAGACGTCGCCCGGTATTCCTTAATCGAGGGTTGATTCGTCATGACCACCACACGCCCCGCGTGGGCCTATACGCTGCCGGCAGCACTGCTGCTGATGGCTCCTTTCGACATCCTCGCTTCACTGGCGATGGATATTTATCTCCCTGTCGTTCCAGCGATGCCCGGCATCCTGAACACGACGCCCGCTATGATCCAACTCACGTTGAGCCTCTATATGGTGATGCTCGGCGTGGGCCAGGTGATTTTTGGTCCGCTCTCAGACAGAATCGGGCGACGGCCAATTCTACTTGCGGGCGCAACGGCTTTCGTCATTGCGTCTCTGGGAGCAGCTTGGTCTTCAACTGCACCGGCCTTTGTCGCTTTCCGTCTACTTCAAGCAGTGGGCGCGTCGGCCATGCTGGTGGCGACGTTCGCGACGGTTCGCGACGTTTATGCCAACCGTCCTGAGGGTGTCGTCATCTACGGCCTTTTCAGTTCGGTGCTGGCGTTCGTGCCTGCGCTCGGCCCTATCGCCGGAGCATTGATCGGCGAGTTCTTGGGATGGCAGGCGATATTCATTACTTTGGCTATACTGGCGATGCTCGCACTCCTAAATGCGGGTTTCAGGTGGCACGAAACCCGCCCTCTGGATCAAGTCAAGACGCGCCGATCTGTCTTGCCGATCTTCGCGAGTCCGGCTTTTTGGGTTTACACTGTCGGCTTTAGCGCCGGTATGGGCACCTACTTCGTCTTCTTCTCGACGGCTCCCCGTGTGCTCATAGGCCAAGCGGAATATTCCGAGATCGGATTCAGCTTTGCCTTCGCCACTGTCGCGCTTGTAATGATCGTGACAACCCGTTTCGCGAAGTCCTTTGTCGCCAGATGGGGCATCGCAGGATGCGTGGCGCGTGGGATGGCGTTGCTTGTTTGCGGAGCGGTCCTGTTGGGGATCGGCGAACTTTACGGCTCGCCGTCATTCCTCACCTTCATCCTACCGATGTGGGTTGTCGCGGTCGGTATTGTCTTCACGGTGTCCGTTACCGCGAACGGCGCTTTGGCAGAGTTCGACGACATCGCGGGATCAGCGGTCGCGTTCTACTTCTGCGTTCAAAGCCTGATAGTCAGCATTGTCGGGACATTGGCGGTGGCACTTTTAAACCGTGACACAGCGTGGCCCGTGATCTGTTACGCCACGGCGATGGCGGTACTGGTTTCGTTGGGGCTGGTGCTCCTTCGGCTCCGTGGGGCTGCCACCGAGAAGTCGCCAGTCGTCTAACCGACGACTGGTAGCAGGCCCGCTCCGATGCGGCGCACTAACCATCGAAACCTCGTGAATGTCGGTATCCTGTCTGGCAGGATACCGCTCATTTCCCTTGTTCAGTTCATCGCCGTCGCCGAGCATCTGAATTTTCGGCATGCGGCCAAGGCACTTGGTATCAGCCAGTCGAGCGTCAGCGCGCGTGTGAAAGCGCTGGAGGATAACCTTGGTGTCCTGCTATTTGAGCGCCATGCGCGGGGCGTTCGGCTAACAGACGCAGGCAGGCACTTCATGGAGCGTGTCACGGCGGGTGTCGATCAACTCGATCACGCAGTGAAGACCGCGGAGTGACGGGCACTGGCTGGCAATGTCTAGCAACGGCAGGCATTTCGGCTGAGGGTAAAAGAACTTTCCGCTAAGCGATAGACTGTATGTAAACACAGTATTGCAAGGACGCGGAACATGCCTCATGTGGCGGCCAGGACGGCCAGCCGGGATCGGGATACTGGTCGTTACCAGAGCCACCGACCCGAGCAAACCCTTCTCTATCAGATCGTTGACGAGTATTACCCGGCATTCGCTGCGCTTATGGCAGAGCAGGGAAAGGAATTGCCGGGCTATGTGCAACGGGAATTTGAAGAATTTCTCCAAAGCCCGCGACGCAGCGCCGGCAGGCAGAGCAAGTAGAGGGCAGCGCCTGCAATCCATGCCCACCCGTTCCACGTTGTTATAGAAGCCGCATAGATCGCCGTGAAGAGGAGGGGTCCGACGATCGAGGTCAGGCTGGTGAGCGCCGCCAGTGAGCCTTGCAGCTGCCCCTGACGTTCCTCATCCACCTGCCTGGACAACATTGCTTGCAGCGCCGGCATTCCGATGCCACCCGAAGCAAGCAGGACGGCACTGTTGCAAATAGTCGGTGGTGATAAACTTATCATCCCCTTTTGCTGATGGAGCTGCACATGAACCCATTCAAAGGCCGGCATTTTCAGCGTGACATCATTCTGTGGGCCGTACGCTGGTACTGCAAATACGGCATCAGTTACCGTGAGCTGCAGGAGATGCTGGCTGAACGCGGAGTGAATGTCGATCACTCCACGATTTACCGCTGGGTTCAGCGTTATGCGCCTGAAATGGAAAAACGGCTGCGCTGGTACTGGCGTAACCCTTCCGATCTTTGCCCGTGGCACATGGATGAAACCTACGTGAAGGTCAATGGCCGCTGGGCGTATCTGTACCGGGCCGTCGACAGCCGGGGCCGCACTGTCGATTTTTATCTCTCCTCCCGTCGTAACAGCAAAGCTGCATACCGGTTTCTGGGTAAAATCCTCAACAACGTGAAGAAGTGGCAGATCCCACGATTCATCAACACGGATAAAGCGCCCGCCTATGGTCGCGCGCTTGCTCTGCTCAAACGCGAAGGCCGGTGCCCGTCTGACGTTGAACACCGACAGATTAAGTACCGGAACAACGTGATTGAATGCGATCATGGCAAACTGAAACGGATAATCAACGCCACGCTGGGATTTAAATCCATGAAGACGGCTTACGCCACCATCAAAGGTATTGAGGTGATGCGTGCACTACGCAAAGGCCAGGCCTCAGCATTTTATTATGGTGATCCCCTGGGCGAAATGCGCCTGGTAAGCAGAGTTTTTGAAATGTAAGGCCTTTGAATAAGACAAAAGGCTGCCTCATCGCTAACTTTGCAACAGTGCCGACAAGAGTACGCCGCAGCTCGATCTTTTGGCTCGTGTCGAACGAGAGCTACCGGTGCGGCTCGACCAAGAGCGCACCGATATGGTTGTTTGCCATGGTGATCCCTGCATGCCGAACTTCATGGTGGACCCTAAAACTCTTCAATGCACGGGTCTGATCGACCTTGGGCGGCTCGGAACAGCAGATCGCTATGCCGATTTGGCACTCATGATTGCTAACGCCGAAGAGAACTGGGCAGCGCCAGATGAAGCAGAGCGCGCCTTCGCTGTCCTATTCAATGTATTGGGGATCGAAGCCCCCGACCGCGAACGCCTTGCCTTCTATCTGCGATTGGACCCTCTGACTTGGGGTTGATGTTCATGCCGCCTGTTTTTCCTGCTCATTGGCACGTTTCGCAACCTGTTCTCATTGCGGACACCTTTTCCAGCCTCGTTTGGAAAGTTTCATTGCCAGACGGGACTCCTGCAATCGTCAAGGGATTGAAACCTATAGAAGACATTGCTGATGAACTGCGCGGGGCCGACTATCTGGTATGGCGCAATGGGAGGGGAGCAGTCCGGTTGCTCGGTCGTGAGAACAATCTGATGTTGCTCGAATATGCCGGGGAGCGAATGCTCTCTCACATCGTTGCCGAGCACGGCGACTACCAGGCGACCGAAATTGCAGCGGAACTAATGGCGAAGCTGTATGCCGCATCTGAGGAACCCCTGCCTTCTGCCCTTCTCCCGATCCGGGATCGCTTTGCAGCTTTGTTTCAGCGGGCGCGCGATGATCAAAACGCAGGTTGTCAAACTGACTACGTCCACGCGGCGATTATAGCCGATCAAATGATGAGCAATGCCTCGGAACTGCGTGGGCTACATGGCGATCTGCATCATGAAAACATCATGTTCTCCAGTCGCGGCTGGCTGGTGATAGATCCCGTCGGTCTGGTCGGTGAAGTGGGCTTTGGCGCCGCCAATATGTTCTACGATCCGGCTGACAGAGACGACCTTTGTCTCGATCCTAGACGCATTGCACAGATGGCGGACGCATTCTCTCGTGCGCTGGACGTCGATCCGCGTCGCCTGCTCGACCAGGCGTACGCTTATGGGTGCCTTTCCGCAGCTTGGAACGCGGATGGAGAAGAGGAGCAACGCGATCTAGCTATCGCGGCCGCGATCAAGCAGGTGCGACAGACGTCATACTAGATATCAAGCGACTTCTCCTATCCCCTGGGAACACATCAATCTCACCGGAGAATATCGCTGGCCAAAGCCTTAGCGTAGGATTCCGCCCCTTCCCGCAAACGACCCCTGGAAGCCCCGTAGCGACGCGGAGAGGGGCGAGACAAGCCAAGGGCGCAGGCTCGATGCGCAGCACGACATAGCCGGTTCTCGCAAGGACGAGAATTTCCCTGCGGTGCCCCTCAAGTGTCAATGAAAGTTTCCAACGCGAGCCATTCGCGAGAGCCTTGAGTCCACGCTAGATCTATCTCATCTGCGCAAGGCAGAACGTGAAGACGGCCGCCCTGGACCTCGCCCGCGAGCGCCAGGCGCACGAGGCCGGCGCGCGGACCCGCGCCACGGCCCACGAGCGGACGCCGCAGCAGGAGCGCCAGAAGGCCGCCAGAGAGGCCGAGCGCGGCCGTGAGGCTTGGACGCTAGGGCAGGGCATGAAAAAGCCCGTAGCGGGCTGCTACGGGCGTCTGACGCGGTGGAAAGGGGGAGGGGATGTTGTCTACATGGCTCTGCTGTAGTGAGTGGGTTGCGCTCCGGCAGCGGTCCTGAGCGGTCCTGATCAATCGTCACCCTTTCTCGGTCCTTCAACGTTCCTGACAACGAGCCTCCTTTTCGCCAATCCATCGACAATCACCGCGAGTCCCTGCTCGAACGCTGCGTCCGGACCGGCTTCGTCGAAGGCGTCTATCGCGGCCCGCAACAGCGGCGAGAGCGGAGCCTGTTCAACGGTGCCGCCGCGCTCGCCGGCATCGCTGTCGCCGGCCTGCTCCTCAAGCACGGCCCCAACAGTGAAGTAGCTGATTGTCATCAGCGCATTGACGGCGTCCCCGGCCGAAAAACCCGCCTCGCAGAGGAAGCGAAGCTGCGCGTCGGCCGTTTCCATCTGCGGTGCGCCCGGTCGCGTGCCGGCATGGATGCGCGCGCCATCGCGGTAGGCGAGCAGCGCCTGCCTGAAGCTGCGGGCATTCCCGATCAGAAATGAGCGCCAGTCGTCGTCGGCTCTCGGCACCGAATGCGTATGATTCTCCGCCAGCATGGCTTCGGCCAGTGCGTCGAGCAGCGCCCGCTTGTTCCTGAAGTGCCAGTAAAGCGCCGGCTGCTGAACCCCCAACCGTTCCGCCAGTTTGCGTGTCGTCAGACCGTCTACGCCGACCTCGTTCAACAGGTCCAGGGCGGCACGGATCACTGTATTCGGCTGCAACTTTGTCATGCTTGACACTTTATCACTGATAAACATAATATGTCCACCAACTTATCAGTGATAAAGAATCCGCGCGTTCAATCGGACCAGCGGAGGCTGGTCCGGAGGCCAGACGTGAAACCCAACAGACCCCTGATCGTAATTCTGAGCACTGTCGCGCTCGACGCTGTCGGCATCGGCCTGATTATGCCGGTGCTGCCGGGCCTCCTGCGCGATCTGGTTCACTCGAACGACGTCACCGCCCACTATGGCATTCTGCTGGCGCTGTATGCGTTGATGCAATTTGCCTGCGCACCTGTGCTGGGCGCGCTGTCGGATCGTTTCGGGCGGCGGCCGGTCTTGCTCGTCTCGCTGGCCGGCGCTGCTGTCGACTACGCCATCATGGCGACGGCGCCTTTCCTTTGGGTTCTCTATATCGGGCGGATCGTGGCCGGCATCACCGGGGCGACTGGGGCGGTAGCCGGCGCTTATATTGCCGATATCACTGATGGCGATGAGCGCGCGCGGCACTTCGGCTTCATGAGCGCCTGTTTCGGGTTCGGGATGGTCGCGGGACCTGTGCTCGGTGGGCTGATGGGCGGTTTCTCCCCCCACGCTCCGTTCTTCGCCGCGGCAGCCTTGAACGGCCTCAATTTCCTGACGGGCTGTTTCCTTTTGCCGGAGTCGCACAAAGGCGAACGCCGGCCGTTACGCCGGGAGGCTCTCAACCCGCTCGCTTCGTTCCGGTGGGCCCGGGGCATGACCGTCGTCGCCGCCCTGATGGCGGTCTTCTTCATCATGCAACTTGTCGGACAGGTGCCGGCCGCGCTTTGGGTCATTTTCGGCGAGGATCGCTTTCACTGGGACGCGACCACGATCGGCATTTCGCTTGCCGCATTTGGCATTCTGCATTCACTCGCCCAGGCAATGATCACCGGCCCTGTAGCCGCCCGGCTCGGCGAAAGGCGGGCACTCATGCTCGGAATGATTGCCGACGGCACAGGCTACATCCTGCTTGCCTTCGCGACACGGGGATGGATGGCGTTCCCGATCATGGTCCTGCTTGCTTCGGGTGGCATCGGAATGCCGGCGCTGCAAGCAATGTTGTCCAGGCAGGTGGATGAGGAACGTCAGGGGCAGCTGCAAGGCTCACTGGCGGCGCTCACCAGCCTGACCTCGATCGTCGGACCCCTCCTCTTCACGGCGATCTATGCGGCTTCTATAACAACGTGGAACGGGTGGGCATGGATTGCAGGCGCTGCCCTCTACTTGCTCTGCCTGCCGGCGCTGCGTCGCGGGCTTTGGAGCGGCGCAGGGCAACGAGCCGATCGCTGATCGTGGAAACGATAGGCCTATGCCATGCGGGTCAAGGCGACTTCCGGCAAGCTATACGCGCCCTAGGAGTGCGGTTGGAACGTTGGCCCAGCCAGATACTCCCGATCACGAGCAGGACGCCGATGATTTGAAGCGCACTCAGCGTCTGATCCAAGAACAACCATCCTAGCAACACGGCGGTCCCCGGGCTGAGAAAGCCCAGTAAGGAAACAACTGTAGGTTCGAGTCGCGAGATCCCCCGGAACCAAAGGAAGTAGGTTAAACCCGCTCCGATCAGGCCGAGCCACGCCAGGCCGAGAACATTGGTTCCTGTAGGCATCGGGATTGGCGGATCAAACACTAAAGCTACTGGAACGAGCAGAAGTCCTCCGGCCGCCAGTTGCCAGGCGGTAAAGGTGAGCAGAGGCACGGGAGGTTGCCACTTGCGGGTCAGCACGGTTCCGAACGCCATGGAAACCGCCCCCGCCAGGCCCGCTGCGACGCCGACAGGATCTAGCGCTGCGTTTGGTGTCAACACCAACAGCGCCACGCCCGCAGTTCCGCAAATAGCCCCCAGGACCGCCATCAATCGTATCGGGCTACCTAGCAGAGCGGCAGAGATGAACACGACCATCAGCGGCTGCACAGCGCCTACCGTCGCCGCGACCCCGCCCGGCAGGCGGTAGACCGAAATAAACAACAAGCTCCAGAATAGCGAAATATTAAGTGCGCCGAGGATGAAGATGCGCATCCACCAGATTCCCGTTGGAATCTGTCGGACGATCATCACGAGCAATAAACCCGCCGGCAACGCCCGCAGCATCGCGACCGTCATCGGTGAGAAGTTCGGCAGGTATTGGGTGGTGACAATGTAGGTGCTGCCCCAAATGGCAGGTGCTATCGCTGTGAACAATAAATCGGGCGTGCGTAATGACATGCGATTACAAGACCTCCGCTACGGCGATGGGTTTTTGAGAGTTGCAGGCGCCGCGATGACCGCACCCTGACTTGGACTGGCCCTGCCTCGCACCAATCCACCTGCGGCTATGGCCGCGATCATGCGAGGCCCGAAAATTACACGACCTGTACACGTCCGCCGAACCCGGAACGCAACAGAGCTTCGTGGGCATCCCGATCCGGGTCGTAGCAGCAGTCCTGGACCAAACGCACGTCGTAGTCCGCATCACTAGCCCAGGCGACGCTTGAAAGAACAACGCCGGTGGTGCTTATCCCGGCCATGACAAGCGTGCTTACGCCGCGCGTCCGAAGGTCGGCGTCGAGCGCCGTGCCATAAAAGACGCTGGCTCGCGGACATGCATAGAAAAGGTCGCCCCGTTCGATCGCAAGCCCTTCGACGGGCAGACCGGTGCGAAATCGTCCGCTCGGGAGATACGGTGAGATTTGGCGATTCGTCGCCGGCGGCGCATGTTCATACTCTTCGCCGAGCGAAAAGTTGGGGAACAGCACGGGCCGGCCGCGCAAGGCGTGCTGGCAGCCGTGCAGACCCTGCGTGAGATGAACGCCGACAACCTGCGCAAGGTGCCGGCCGATGCACCCACGGCCTTCATCAAGCCGCGCTGGAAGCCGCTGGTGATCACCCCGGAAGGCCTCGACCGGAAATTCTACGAAATCTGCGCCCTGTCCGAGCTGAAGAACGCCCTGCGCTCCGGCGACATCTGGGTCAAGGGCTCGCGGCAGTTCCGCGACTTCGACGACTACCTGCTGCCGGCCGAGAAGTTCGCCGCACTCAAGCGCGAGCAGGCCCTGCCCCTGGCGATCAACCCGAACAGCGACCAGTACCTGGAAGAGCGTTTGCAGCTGCTGGACGAGCAGTTGGCCACCGTCACCCGCCTGGCCAAGGACAACGAGCTGCCCGATGCCATCCTCACCGAGTCAGGGCTGAAAATCACCCCGCTGGATGCGGCGGTGCCGGATCGGGCGCAGGCGCTGATCGACCAAACCAGCCAGTTACTGCCGCGCATCAAGATCACCGAACTGCTGATGGACGTGGACGACTGGACGGGCTTCAGCCGCCACTTCACCCACTTGAAGGACGGGGCCGAGGCCAAAGACAGGACGTTGCTGCTGTCCGCAATCCTCGGTGATGCGATCAACCTCGGGCTGACCAAGATGGCCGAGTCGAGCCCCGGCCTGACCTACGCCAAGCTGTCCTGGCTGCAAGCCTGGCACATCCGCGACGAAACCTATTCGGCGGCCTTGGCCGAGCTGGTCAACCACCAGTATCGCCACGCCTTTGCCGCCCACTGGGGCGACGGCACGACCTCATCCTCCGATGGCCAGCGCTTCCGCGCGGGTGGCCGGGGCGAGAGCACCGGGCACGTCAACCCGAAGTACGGTAGCGAGCCGGGACGGCTGTTCTATACCCATATCTCCGACCAGTACGCGCCGTTCAGCACCCGCGTGGTGAATGTCGGCGTCCGCGATTCCACCTATGTGCTCGACGGCCTGCTGTACCACGAGTCCGACCTGCGGATCGAGGAGCACTACACCGACACGGCCGGCTTCACCGATCACGTCTTTGCCCTGATGCACCTGCTAGGCTTCCGCTTCGCGCCGCGCATCCGCGACCTCGGCGAAACCAAGCTGTACGTGCCGCAGGGCGTGCAAGCCTACCCGACGTTGCGCCCGCTGATCGGCGGCACCCTGAACATCAAGCACGTGCGTGCCCACTGGGACGACATCCTGCGCCTGGCCAGCTCGATCAAGCAGGGCACCGTCACCGCCTCGCTGATGCTGCGCAAGCTCGGCAGCTACCCGCGCCAGAACGGACTGGCCGTGGCCCTGCGCGAGCTGGGCCGGATCGAGCGCACGCTGTTCATCCTGGACTGGCTGCAAAGTGTTGAACTGCGCCGCCGCGTGCATGCCGGCCTGAACAAAGGTGAGGCGCGCAACTCGCTGGCCAGGGCGGTGTTCTTCAACCGCCTTGGGGAAATCAGGGATCGGAGCTTCGAGCAGCAGCGCTACCGGGCCAGCGGCCTCAACCTGGTGACGGCGGCTATCGTGCTGTGGAACACGGTGTACCTGGAACGCGCCACCCAGGGGTTGGTCGAGGCCGGCAAGCCGGTGGACGGCGAGCTGCTGCAATTCCTGTCGCCGCTGGGCTGGGAGCACATCAACCTAACCGGCGATTACGTCTGGCGGCAGAGCCGCAGACTGGAAGACGGGAAGTTTCGGCCCTTACGGATGCCCGGAAAACCTTAGCGTACGATTTTTTCCGAATTCTGCGGGCTCCCCTTTAAGATTTTGGCAAGCAGTAGCGTCCTCTGGTTTACCCATGAACATGGTAATACGGGAAAAACCATACCAACTTATGGTCGCTTTGATTGCTTTATATACGGCCATCCCTGTTGTTACAATAGTAATTTTATCTGGTCAGCAATCGCATAAGTTGGAACTAATTGCTGTGCATTTCATTACATTTATCACGATGGTGTTTGTTTTGCGTCGTAAGATGGGGAAACGTTGGCTGGATTTATTTGAAGAAAAATTAGCCATTTATAAACCTAATGATAAACTCGCGCTTAGCGAATTACACGAAAGCATACGTGAGAAAAATGGGCTAGACTTGCAGGATCTACAAGATTGGTACTGGAAAGAGAAGATGACATATGCGTATCACAAAGAACATAAAACAACCATAAGCTATCAAAAATTCAAGTAGCATTTTAAAATGTCAGGGGAGGGCTATTGTGATTTATTAAGTCGGCAAGGTTATTAGGTAGGGGTGTTCAATATGATAAATTCTTCGAGTGTGGTTATTTCAAGAGTTGTTCTGGTCCTTTGAGATAGCTAATTATCATTACAGACTTTATCGAAAGGTATGAATTATGAACATTACCGACAAAGAACTTAGCTCAAATACAGTGAGTCAGTATGGATGGAACTTAGGAGAGTTCAATCACTCAACGCCTTTTACATCTCATTTTATTTATATTACCGACTATCATAAAGATAATACATGGATGATTTCACTTTCGCAGGAGGATTTTAATACGACCAAAATTTCAACATCGTTAAGTCTAGATGCCTGTGTGTCCATGCTCGGAAAGATACTAAAAAAAATGTCTAACAAAATCGGTATCTCACAAACGGAAGAATCTGAATTCGCATTTCTTTTAACAAACTATATTAAACAAACTTTGACTTTTAGAGAATGGCAACGCAATGCTGAAGGAAATCAACGACTGCACTTTCTTATTAATATCTACGGTGCAAAAGAAGACGGTGGCGAAGTGGTTTTAAGACCATTTATTGTAAATCCTGATGAATTAATGCTTACTCCAGCGGATGTCGTTGAATTTAATTCGCAGGTTATCAAAGTTGATCGGCAGCGTCATCCTGAGTGGTTCCGTTAACAGGTCACAAGGGTTAAGAGCCTGAAAGGCTGCGATAGGGTATACGCAGCCTATTCTGTATAGCCGTCGCGTAATAATTGTTCTAAATGACTATCGACCGTTTCCTGATCACCAGGAATATATCGAGGCCATCCTGTTATATCGTTGGCGAGTTTCACTATGTATGGATGAAACCCAAACTGTTCGGAAGTGATGTCAATATAATATTGCACTTCTTCGAAATTCAACTCACACCAATAATGGCCAAAGCCACCACACTCTATAAATATACCGCCATCATCTGCACCGTTACCCCCACGGACAACAGCATCTAGACCTTTAGTTTTTGCTAAATAACACACAAGATAGCTTGCAAAAAGGCAAGTGCCTGCCGTCTTCTCTATGCCGCACTCCGTTAAAATTGAAAGTAGCTTTTCATGCGCCACTCTTGCAATGTCTGATACCAATTCCGGGGACATGTTAGCTCCAGTGAAATTGTTAGATCGACTTAAACAGATAATAACTCAATATTTTCATGAAGTACTTGTGGGTTCTTAAACCAATAGCCGGAACCACACATCCAAGGTTCACCTGGGAAAACAAAACCTTCTTGAATAAGGTATTTGCGGAATAGGGGAGGCAGTACATTTTCAATTTTCAAAATGTAATTTTGTTCATCTGCAATACATTTCAATTCTGCAAGAAGCGCTCTAAAAATGCCTGTGCCGGGCTCTTTAACTGAGATAGTTGAAACAACCATGACCGGATATCCCAGGACCGAACACATGCCTGCTCTTGCCCGGATGTAGAGCTCCTCGAAATGGTGTAAGCCGTGTACATGAGAAGACCTTATGGGTATCTTACCATCTGATGCCTGCGTTATAAGGTCGGCGAAAACCTTTTTGATTTTCAGCAAATCTGCCTGAAAATTTTGATCGTTCAAAGGAAAATCAGATTGAGAATTTGTCATTACATATCTTATGTTTTAAAAACTTAACTTTGATAAAGCAAAGGAATACGCTGATCGTCATGTGATCCAAATTGAGCAATGAATTTTAATTCGGAACAGCTAAAGACAAAGCAGTAGGGTGCAATAATTCAGGATGTCGATACTATAAGAAGAATAGTGGTATGAATGTAGCAATTACCTCAATATGAGGGGGGCAACTGTTGATGCTGTACATACATACAGTATTTAACATAATCTTTGTTATATGTACTTATAAATCAATGACATAAGGTTTAAAGATCGTATGATCTACGCACTAGGTCATGGCTTGTAATGAGTGAAAAAAGGTTCAAGATTTTAGAGAAATGCTCCCAAGATCAACATGGCGGCATAAGTTTTCCAGCTTGACCAATCAATCGTGGAACCAAGCAACAGATAGAATGCCAGGCCTACCAGCCCCAGCTTTACTACTATCCCAATTAATATGGTAAAGATAGACTCATCGCGTTCGCCTTTAAGTAATTTACAACGCGTAATTAGATCGTCTTTTTTCATGTAGAATCCCTTAGAGTTATTAAAGTCCTGCATTAGAAGTTGTTACCTGCCGAAGTTACCTCGTATGAGTTAACTGTGGCTCCAAACATACAAAATATAAGCTGTGCCAATTGAAAGGATTAGAAAAGCACAGTTACTAATAAAATCTACTAATGCTTGTAGCTTCTTTAGTCTCACTATTGCTGGACCGTGTTCAGTAGAGGTACTACTCAGCCCTTTTGTTCTGGCACTCTCTGCTTTTCTGAAAAAATTGTAATGCAATCCTGACCGCAAGCAAAACCATGCCAAACCAGTCGTTATTACGATATTTATGTAGAAAGCATATTGAATCATTTGTTCAGTTTCGAAGCTTTCCATTGAAAACCCTTTGTTGAAATGTTGAATAAAATTATTTTTAGTAAATGTAAGCAATAAATAGAACGAATATTAATAGTGAAAGATGCAATGCCAACATCTGCTTATGATGCCTTATGAGGATTTCTTCCTTCGCATTCATTAAATCGTACATCTCATCAATATTTTTATTGCTGGTATATTCGAGACGTTCATCACGAAGTAATTTGAACTTTACCAATACGACAAGTGATTTAATAATAAAGCTCGTAAGCATAACAGTTATAGACAAAAATAAAAAATAGGCCAAATTCATATATCACTCCATGGAGATTAATAGAAAAATTTATAATAAGTAATCTCATAGAGCATTACTTGAATCTTCTTCCCATACTAAGGACTCACCGAGAAATTTAGTTAAAGATGATTTGGCATACTGTGGTTCGGAAAAAAAACGTGGGAACCAGCCGTCAAAGCTTTGGGTACCATTGTGACGATTTTCAGGCGAGACTGATAAGCGGTACCCGTCTCCGTAAGGTGAAATGCTAAATGTGTATCCATCATCTGTCTTTGAGATCAGCGTTTTGCTTGTCATATGACTAATAGATACCGTTAACTCCTTTGGTGTTTGTATCACCGAAAGAAGAAACAATGCGCTTATGGCTGCAAAAATCCAGCAATATAATGATGCATCCATAAAACCAGCTACAACACTCGATCCCAAAAAAAACCAAAATAAACTTATTAAGATTACTGAGTTTTCATTCATGTCTGTTCCTTGTTATTACTAATTATATTATGCTTTATAGTTGACCGTCAGACTACCCACGGGTTTTGACGAACAAAGTCACGCACTCCATTTATACATGCTTTTGAGATGACTTCAAAATAAGGATGGTTTGATGGAATCATATTCCCGGTATTATCAAGAAGCATAATAGTCCCTAAAGACCGAACCAGTTGATATTCATTGAGCTTACGCTTTAGCAAAGTTTGCAATCTATAAATTGTCTCACCGGAACTGTTACCTTCGATACCTACAACAGAGACCGTACAGTTCACTTCCTGATTATCAGATTGATAATCGAACCAGTAATTTTCGTTGTAATTTCCTTTTTGCGCATGCTCAATTTTGCCAGGCCATTTTACCCATAAAGAAGAGTTGTTTTTAGATCGTAAGATCTGCTTCAGCGTTTCCAATGGATTTTTTTCATCAACCTCAGACCAGGCCGAAATAAATTCTTTCTGCATTGCCTCAGGGTCTATAACGGCAATGAAATCAAATTCCTCTTTATTGATAGAGTTGGCTCGATCTTTGAGATAAAACAGACCGAGTTTATATCCCTTTTCACTTTTCCAGTTTGCTCCCACAGGCTGATAGTCTGTATTTATAAACGGTTTGAAAGTGTGAGTGTCGGGAGAAAAAATTACTGAGGGTGCCAGCACCCGGCCTCGGTGTCGTATTGGATTTACATATATTTTTTCCCCGTCACATAACATTTCAATAATTGCTTTTGTCACAACTACTGAAATAGAAGGTCTACATGTATTTTGATTTATTTCCCCGAGGTGCGCCAAACTTCCATCCTCACTCTTCAACACCTTTGTAAGGCAAGTCGGGCAATACTGTTGATCTCTATAATAAACAGGCATGGTTAGACGACCGGAATCGTTTAGTACCAACTGAAGTAACGGATGAGGCTCTTTCATCATGGTTATTTCTTCTCTTTCACCTTTCTGGGCTTTTCGTTTGCCTGTCTCCACTGCCATGGTGGGACAGGGTTGGTGTCTGCCCATAACCCTTTTGCCTCCTTTTGTGCTGCGGATTCATATTTGATATAGCCAGGGACAATGGCGTTATCTTCGAACCGATAAACCCACGCATATCCACTGTCCACCATAGAGGCATTGATATCATATCCATCTAACCAGATGGTACCTAACATACGGCCATAGATATCCGTACCATGGTCTATCACGGTAACGATTTTAGTTGCTATAGCTGTGGTTAAGGCCTGTTTTGCTTTTTGGCCAAAAGCCTGTTTAGATTCAGGAGCGTCTATACCATACATCCGTATTTTGATGGTTGTGTTTTGAGCATCCAACGCAGTTATGGTGTCACCGTCAACAATCTTAACCACCTTTGCCTCAAAAGTTGTTGAGTTCCCCCAGGACGCCACTGGGAATACAACAATCATGATGGGCAAAAGTAACTTTGTTAAAAAAAACATCATTTCACCTTGATTTGTTGAGTACAGACATGTATCCACAAGCCTATTTACAGGCAGTATTTTAACAAGTCATTATTTCATGGGCGGGCTTAAAACCAATCTTTTTGCAACTTAAAGGCAGAATAATCACAATAAATTTAGAACCTGAACCAAAAAATAATCCAAATTAAGCGTGTTAATCTATCTCAAAGATATTATTCCTGAGAGAGTTTGGATGAAACGTTACACTCATGATCTTGAGACAGACCTGAATGATGTGGATAAAACACCATCTCTGATCCACAAAACTTTGTTAACAGCTTCGACCATTTATGACCTGAAATATCTGGCTCAGGTATTAAATGATGAAAATGGCAGTAATTGGTCCCGTGCATCCCTTAAACGTCAGGTTACATGCATACCTGAGCATTGTGAGCTGAGTATCGCAGATGGACGCTATCTACAGACTTTAATACCTTCACGACCTGCTGATTATGAGGACAGGCACTTTAGCTTTATCGATCTGTTTGCAGGGATAGGTGGACTGCGAAGCGGATTTGATGCCATCGGTGGTAAATGTCTTTTCACGAGCGAATGGAATACTTATTCCAGCCGTACTTACCGGGCGAACTGGTATTGCGATGAGAACGAGCACCGCTTCAATTCAGACATCCGTGACATCACTCTTAGCAACCGGCCCGAGGTTACTGATGACGAGGCATACAAATTTATCGATGCCTCTATCCCGGATCATGATGTTCTTCTTGCGGGATTTCCATGCCAGCCATTCAGCATCGCCGGTGTCAGTAAAAAGAACTCTATGGGTCGCAAACACGGTTTCGAGTGCGACACTCAGGGTACGCTCTTCTTTGATGTGGCCAGGATCATCCGGGCAAAACAACCTGCAATTTTTGTTCTGGAAAACGTAAAAAATCTGAAGAGTCACGATAAGGGTAATACCTTTAACATCATCATGAAAACGCTCGATGAGCTTGGCTACGACGTCGCAAACAGCGAAAGCACGGGCGCGGATGATCCTAAAGTCATCGATGGCCGTCATTTCCGACCCCAGCACCGTGAACGTATCGTCCTTATTGGTTTTCGCCGCGACCTACGTCTGAAAGACGGTTTTACTCTGAGAGACATTAAAGACTTTTATCCGGACAAGCGCCCTTCTCTCTCAGATTTACTGGATCCGAGCGTAGATAGTAAATACATCCTCTCCCCTAAACTCTGGGAGTACTTATACAACTATGCAAAGAAACATGCGGCAAAAGGCAATGGTTTTGGTTTTGGACTAGTAGATCCTTCCAATGTTAATAGTGTCACCAGAACCCTCTCAAGCCGCTATATGAAAGACGGATCTGAAATTCTTATTGATCGGGGCTGGTCTCATGAACTGGGAGAAACTGATTTCCATAACACATACAACATGGACCGTCGGCCACGCATGCTAACGCCACGTGAATGCAGCAGGCTAATGGGCTTCGATAAACCCGGGGAAAGTGTTTTCCGTATCCCTGTGTCCAATACACAGGCTTACAGACAGTTTGGGAACTCCGTGGTCGTTGATGTCTTTGCGGCCGTCGCCAAACTGCTGAAGTCACGAATTGAATTTGCAGCCTCCCAGCGCTTGCGGCAGTTTTACGACGAAGTCAGCTGACCTGAGCTCCTTCATCAATTTAAATGCTTAAGATTGTTGTAATAATGTCAGAGGTCAACCATGACGTATTTCGAATCAGCTGAAGGTGAGACGGTATCTAAAGAACGAGCATTACAAGAACTGTCCAGGCATTGCGTTCCCGAAACAGATTTCGAAGAATTCTTTAGCGACATGGGCGTAAAGGAACAGTATGACGCTCAGGAAGTGTTGCTCTGGTTGGGATATTAAACTTCCTGTTTAGGAGACTACTATGAGCCAAAAATTCGCAGTGATGATTGCTTACGACGACGATCCAAACGTCAAAAGGTATTCACCTGACTTTCAAACGCAGGATGAGTTTGCTAAAGGGTGGCAGTCGGCTCTTAAAAAGGCACACCACACCTCAGGTCAAAAATCAGTCATCACCTGCGGATGTCGTGGAAAAGGAGAAAAGCGACTTTATGTTCGTGCTTTACCGAACGGTGATGCCTTTATTCTCGTCAAAGCCGCTAACACGGGCATTGAGCATGATCCTTCCTGTGTATTCTTCTCCCTTGATGCCCGGCATACCGGCCTGAAAGGATATGCGAGTGGTGTGGTCCGGATTACAACCGAAGGTGATATGGCTGTAAGGCTCGGTATCGGTATGACAGAGAAAGATCCTCCTGAAAAATCAGAAGTGCCTCCCCTGCCCCATGTTCAGCGACCAGAAGGAGGTCAGGCCTCAATGACCCTCCTGGGCTTGCTTAGTCTTTTGTGGACAGAGTCTGGTCTGAATGTCTGGTACCCGAAAATGGCAGGGAAACGTAACGATTCACTGGTACGGTATCGTCTGCTTGAAACCGCTAAACAAATTCGTACCGGCAGAGCCTGCATAGGTGACCATTTATTCATTGGTGTACCTGACCCGAAACAACCTGTCGCTCAGTCGCAAATTCAGCGTCTTTCATCACAGGCGATGAGTGATAAACGTCTCATGCTCCTGTCAGTTTTACCTCGCTACGATGCTGAAAAGCATGAGAAGCCACTTAAATTTTTACCCCTGCGGAATTTTGGGGGGCTACCGCTGATTTTTTTCAATTCAGAAGTCCATTGGGATAGCGTAAAGAAACGATTTTCATCGGAGTACGCAGCATGGAAATCCGGGGCGAAAATAGTTGTCTTTGCGTTGACGTCACCAGCTGCGGTAACCGGCAGAGGCCCTTCTGTAAGAGCTCATCAAATTGTGCTGATGCACGTTAGCGAGAACTGGATACCTCTGGACTCCTCCTATGAGGCGGTTGTTGCAGAAAAGCTGGATGCAGAGCACCGGCAGTACGTTAAGCCCATGCGTTATGATGCGAGTATTAGTGAGGTGTTCCCTGACTTCTACCTGCTCGACACAAAAAGCGATAAGCCGTTCCCGATGGAAGTATTTGGTATGGCCACTCCTGCTTATCTGGCCCGAAAGCAACTCAAAAAAGATTATTACAACCGTGAATATGGGCCTTATGGATGGTGGCACTGGGATGCGACCACAGCATCTGAAACTATGGTGCTGCCTCATTTTCCAGAATCACGCAAACCTCTTTCAACTGACACACCTGCTTAAAATGGAGAAAAAATGTCCTACATGCTTTCGCTAAGCGAACAGACAAAACTGAACGCTTTCCTGTCAGGGATCCTAGATGATTACAAGACTGGGGTTATCACTCAGATACAAGCTGTTGGTAGAATCGGTAACGTGTTTTCTGCTCTGGAAAGTGGAGACTCAAAAAAGGTAGTGCATTTGTTGACTGAAGGACGAAAACTCCTGCGGACGGGCTGAATGTCCGCAGAAGTTCTTATGTGCCAGGGGATGCAGAGAAGTGTATCAACCTGGCTTCATTTATCATGATGTTTTTCTGCTACGCGGCTGTTTTGACTTTCCAGTACCTCCCCCTGCCATTGCACCAGTTAATGTATCAATGGTGCCTTTTAGGGATTCTGAGATTGTTTTCTCCGCCTCCAGGGTAGCTTCCAGCTTCATTACTTTGGCCTGGAGCGTTTTGAGTTCATTGCTTTGTTCAGCCACTTCCGCTTCATAGCCCTGGCTGACCAAAGTTACTTTATTCAGGTCGGCGCTCAGCGACTCGTTTAGTTTATGGAGTTCAGTAAGCTCGGCATTCACCGCCACCAGGTCACCCTCTTTCCCGGACAGTGCACTTTTCAGCTCAGTACAAAGGTTCTGTGCAGCAATCAATTCCTGTTCAAACCTGTCCCTCTCTGCCTTTGTATCTGACACAGTCTGACTTAACTGGTCGCATTGTCTGGAAAGACCGGCGTTATCAGAACGCTGCGTGTTGATCTCTTCGTTCAGCTTTTTTTGATATTCAAGGTGACCAGCGATCTCTGTTTTACGTTCAGCCAGTTGCTGGGAGAGTGAGTCATTTGACTGCTGTGCGAGGCTCAATTCATGCCGTGTGCTATCTAACTGGTGATGGCAGGTTTCGAGTTCTGCTTCGGCAACATTCAGCCTTGTTTCTAACTCCTTGACGGTACTGTCCCGGATCTCTAATCGACCCTGTAGTGCCTGATTCTCAAGTTTCAGCTCATCCATATCGGTAGCGCTTTGCTCAAGCCGCTGTAACAGCTGCGTTACCTCCTCCTCCAGCTGCATGCTACGTGCTTCAGCTTTTTTAACACTATCATTCTGTATTGCGGTATAGCTTCTACGGTAGTGCCAGGTGATGTACGAGATAATATCGCCGAGTGCAACCTTTACCTCATCGGGTATATCCAGGTAACGGGCCTCTTCAGGAACCTCTTTAACATACTTCTGGTACTCCGCGAACATCTCCTGTGACCTTGCAAACGAGCCGCCAACAGCGTTTCTGAGCCAGTGAACTTTGAAGCTCAGATCGATATTTTCCGGGTTAATTTCTTTCTCTTTGCACAGACGTTCGATTGCATTGAAGTAATCGATCATCGCGATAGATGAGTACCTTGAACGACCCATTTCCTTTGATTTTTCAGTGGATTCGCTGCGGATGTCATTCTGCACCTCTGGCGGGGTAGCATCGTTCAGGCTTTTTTCTTTATCATTTTCAATCATCATTTTTTTCCTGCGGCCGGAAGCTGGTTTGCAAAATATATGCTGATAAGATCGTTCAGAGCATTCAGAAGCGAGATACTGTCGATGCAAATATGAACGTTTCCATTCTCAAACAGGCGACACCGCCAGCCATTCTCATCACTGACCTCGCCTGTGAATTCTGTATTTCTCATGGCCGTCAGCCTGTCGACCATACTCAGCCCACCGCCGGTTGCAGGTGTTGGAGTATCAGAACAGATGCATACAATATTCTCAAAGTCGCGTAAACAAAAGTGATTGTCCTGCGAGAAACCGTTGTACCTCAGCACGTTCACACCAGGAAAAATCCCCCGAAGAACAAGCTTTTTTGGCATTGTATATTGCCTGGCATTGCTTTTGAAACTTCGGTCAAGCTTGTTGAGAACATCAACGAAACCTTCTGCAAGGGTGTCTCGTCTGTTAGCCAGTGCATGCTGTAATGTTCCCTTAACAATCTCCAGGGAAGCGACGGGCGGATCCGTACGAAGGGATTCGTTAAAGGCTTCTTTTTGCTTATGGTTCCAGTACCGGTCCATACCTGTTTCTTCAAAGAGCCTTTTCCACGTTTTACGGTCAATTTCCTTACGCCCCTCCTCGATGGTGCGATCCAGTGACGACGGAAGACCAAATGCGTTGGGCTGCATAATTCTGCTGGTGAAGAGAGAGAGACCGCACAGTTCCGACGCTTCCGAGATTAACCGCATCCCTTCTTCGAATTTCTGCATGGCCATATCCCGGGCGCTGATGAGCTGCCCTGTCCGGCTCGCCGGTACTGGCTCAGAACCCTGGTTTTGAGTCATTTTACACTCCATTTTGGTATGTCAGAACATTTTGATTTGAGCAAAGGTAGGACACTATAAAACCTATAGAATTTACGTAGAAACGCGTTTAGTAAAGGCTTTACTAATTACTAATGACTAACATATTAGCACTTTCAGATATGCCAGCAATAACCCCAGCCAGTGAAATAATGTGATGAGCCCATTAATTGGGGGTAATCATTCTATCTGGTTGATATTTAACGCTTTTAATTGTCATCCTTATGTAAGCCTATGGGATTTACTCCTAATTAAATCCCATTGTATGAAAAATAGGCATTTATAAGCTTTCATGACGTGACGTTGTCACGTATATCAATGGAATTTAGTCACTAGTAAAGAGTTAACTAGTGACTATCTGCCTAATCGGTGTGCTTGAACGGTGCACTCCAGGGCGGATATAAAAATTGATGAGAGATATACAGAAAATGATGGACCGGCTTAATAAGCCAGCCTTTCTTGGGAGGATTGATGCTGCTGAACACGCTATAAAGCGAAAATGCCCCTTTTTAACCTATAGGTAGGGCACTATGAGTAAGATACAATCAAATCGCCAGTCAGATGGCTAATTTCATGATGACCAAAGCGGGCTATTTCAAGCGTTATCGCTGAGACGAGGCTTCAATGACAAGTACACTTGACCCATCACACAAGCAAATTGAAATGTGGCGCAGAGCTACCGGTTCCGAAGGTGGACTCGACGAATACCGCAACTGGGTTCTGGAAAATAGTATGAGATTTACAGCATACGGTATCCATACCGTTATCGTCGAAGGTGAGGCGAAGCATATAACAGCGCTTGATGATGTTACCCTCTGTAACGAGTGGGCGAAGCTTAAAAGAGAAAACAATAGGCTTTACGCAGCAAATGAAAAAATTTGCTCTGGCTGGCGTGGTTTTGTGTTGCGTTTGTTAGGAATAACACTGTCATGCAGAAAACCGGTCATCTTACTGGGGGCAGACGCGAAGAATCAAAATGATGCCGTGAAAGGGGCTGATTTGTAATTTTCAGGCGAGCCCACCGTTCTTAGAAAGCTGTTCTATGGGTATGTAAGGAAGATAATGTTCTCTGAACGCTCAGTACACTTAATCACTTCCTGTACAAAGGGCAAGAATCATCAGGGCCACGTCTGGCCGACATTGGACATAGATCCAAAACAAACCCCGGACGACGCAGCATATGCCTGGAGTAACATTGTAGACGACGCCAGAAGTAATCAGGCGGTACCGGCATTGTCCTTGTATTCAGGTAATCACTGGTCTACGGCAAAGGAAATTTTAAACTCAACCAGAAATCTGGAGTTGTGGATAATCTCTGCCGGGATGGGGTTTTTAAATAGTCGAGATCGGGTGCCCTCTTACGAGGCGACATTTCATCAAGTACCATTCAGGCATGATCTCTGGTGGAAAGCCATCACAAAATCACTAGGTAAGCATAACCGTTGCGCAACTATAAGCCAGTTAATGCAGTCCAGCCCGAATGATGAATATTTGATTGCGGCTTCGCCTGTTTATATTGCTGCTGTCCAGAATGACATCCTGAAGGGCATTGAGAGTTTGACTCATCCTCTTACGCAACTAACGATCGTGACATCAGGGGCATATGCTGGCCCACTTGAAGAATACTTAATTAAGAGTTCTTCAAGAATGATGAAAGAGCTAGAGTGCAATATGGTGTGCCTGAATATAAAACTGGCTCAATACATACTTAAAAGTGGTAGTCGTTAGAACTAGACTGTTAATGATACAATTCTCCGGTAATGACTCCAACTTATTGATAGTGTTTTATGTTCAGATAATGCCCGATGACTTTGTCATGCAGCTCCACCGATTTTGAGAACGACAGCGACTTCCGTCCCAGCCGTGCCAGGTGCTGCCTCAGATTCAGGTTATGCCGCTCAATTCGCTGCGTATATCGCTTGCTGATTACGTGCAGCTTTCCCTTCAGGCGGGATTCATACAGCGGCCAGCCATCCGTCATCCATATCACCACGTCAAAGGGTGACAGCAGGCTCATAAGACGCCCCAGCGTCGCCATAGTGCGTTCACCGAATACGTGCGCAACAACCGTCTTCCGGAGCCTGTCATACGCGTAAAACAGCCAGCGCTGGCGCGATTTAGCCCCGACGTATCCCCACTGTTCGTCCATTTCCGCGCAGACGATGACGTCACTGCCCGGCTGTATGCGCGAGGTTACCGACTGCGGCCTGAGTTTTTTAAATGGCGGAAAATCGTGTTGAGGCCAACGCCCATAATGCGGGCGGTTGCCCGGCATCCAACGCCATTCATGGCCATATCAATGATTTTCTGGTGCGTACCGGGTTGAGAAGCGGTGTAAGTGAACTGCAGTTGCCATGTTTTACGGCAGTGAGAGCAGAGATAGCGCTGATGTCCGGCGGTGCTTTTGCCGTTACGCACCACCCCGTCAGTAGCTGAACAGGAGGGACAGCTGATAGAAACAGAAGCCACTGGAGCACCTCAAAAACACCATCATACACTAAATCAGTAAGTTGGCAGCATCACCATAGTGTAGGTATTGGAACAGGTTTAGAATTAGGACATTTCCAGTTTATGTTTGGCTATGATTACCCTCTTAGTAACAGTTCGAAAGATCCAGACCTAAGTCAAGTACGCCAACACAACTTCAGAGCAAGTATAGCATATTCATTTAGAAAGCTAAAAAAATAAAACTAACCTAGGGCTTTGGATATTTTCAAGGCATCTGATAAAGACTTAACATCATGGGTGCGGAGATAATCTGCACCTTTTTTGTATGCATACATTTCTGCTGCAAGAGTTGGTGCTAAACGAGATTTCACATCGGTTCCAGTTATTTTACCTAAGAATGATTTCCGTGACACTGCAATCATTACTTGCAAATTAAAAGCTTCTTGAATTTCAGGGAAACGCTTCAAAACAAGAATAGATGTTTCTGGATTAGAGCCTAAAAAGAAGCCCATACCCGGATCAAGAATAATTCGTTCACGCTTTACACCAGCCTCAACTAAAGCAGCAATTCTTTCTTTAAAAAATTCCATCATGGAAGTAAAAACCTCTTCCGGATTCGTTTCAACTTTAGT